>CAMLNW010000060.1 GCA_946481495.1 uncultured Actinomycetes bacterium | reverse complement strand
CTCGGCGGCTGGCTCGCCGGCGCGCTGCAGTGGCATTTCGCGGCGATGTGGCTGCTCGCCGTCAACCTGCTTGCCTACATCATTCTCGGCTTCGCCACGGGACGCTTCCGCCGCAAGCTGGTCGGCACCGGCAAGCTCGAGCCGGGGCGCCACACGCTGCGCGTGACGAGCCTCGACCGCGCGCCGGTCGAGCTCGACGCGATCGCGGTCAGGCCGTAACAACCGCAGGGGGCCACGGCCGCGCGGGGCGCCACGGCGTCCCGCGCGGCACTGCGCTGCCGAGGCGCACGACGGCCGACCGGGCGCCTTGTACAATGACCGGCCGCAGCACCCTCCGAGCCGCCATCGTCTAGGGGACTAGGATACCGCCCTCTCACGGCGGAGACCGGGGTTCGAATCCCCGTGGCGGTACTCCAGAAACCCGCTCTCTGAGCGGGTTTTTGCGTTCTCAGGCCGTTGCCGGAACCGGGTCGCCGCGGACCTGCGCGCCGTCGAGCGGCTGGGATGGGAGCCGGCGGGTGAGCCAGAAGCCGATTAGGACGAAGAAGGCGGCGCCGAAGAGTGCGCGCTTGAGTGCCTCCAGCTGGGCGTCGCCATAGACCTCGGCGATGGCGCTCGCCTGGTCGGGCGGCAGGCCGGCGTCGCTGGCGGCTTGCTCGACGTCGGCGCGCGGCACGAACTCGAGTCCCTGCTCGGTGCGCTCGACGACCTGCTGTTGGACCGGCGGCGGGATGTCGGCGCGGCCGACAATCGCCGTCGATGCGGCGGTCGCGAGACCGGACAGCAGGATCGCCCCGATCAGCGCAGTGCCAAGCGACGCGCCGAGGTTCTGCGCCGTCCCCTGCAGGCCGCCGGCCTCGCTCGCGCGCGACTGCTCGACCGACGACATGATCACGTTGCCGAGCTGCGAGGCCAACAGACCGATGCCGGCGCCGAAGCTCGCGAGCGCAATCGTGAAGCCGGTCTCGTTGAGCTCGTAGTCGATCGAAGCGATCAGCCCGCCGGCCGAGAGCAGCATCGCCGCGAGGCCGATCTGGACGATCGTGCGCGGCGACATGCGCGTCGCGAGCCGCGGTCCGAGCAGCGCCGCGATGAACATCGTCACCGAGATCGGCAGGATCGCCAGGCCGGTCTCGAGCGCGTCCTTGCCGAGCACAACCTGGAGGTAGAGCGGCAGCACGAAGAAGATCCCGTTCAGCACGAGCTGCTGGGCGCCGAGCATCGCCAAGCCGCCGCGCAGCTGGCCCACGCGCAGCAGGTCGGGCCGCAGCAGCGGCTCGCGCTCGATCCGCACCCGTCGCTCGCTCCAGCGCAGGAAGACCGTCATCAGCACCGCTCCGATAGCAACGAGGAACGGCACCGCCGAGAAGCCGAGCGGAGTGAACTCGGTTCCCGCCACTGTCATAGCGCCTTTCGGCTCGATCAGCCCCCACTGCGGGATCCGCAGCAACCCGAAGACGATCAGACCCATGCCGGAGGCCGACAGCACCGCGCCGACGAAGTCGAGCGGCGGTCGCGGCTCGACGCGAGGCGCGTCCTTGATCACGCGCAGCGACAGCAGGATCGCGGCGATCACAACCGTCTCGCCGGCAAAGACGTAGCGCCAGGTGAAGGTCTCGGTCACCCAGCCGCCGATCAGCGGCCCGGCGGCCACCCCCGCAGCAGCAATCCCGCCGATGATCCCGTAGGCCATCGCGCGGTCCTTGCCGCTGTAGTTGCGCGCTGTCAGCGACGCGATCGCCGGGATCACCATCGCCGCGCCGATCCCCTCCAACCCCGACCAGCCGAGGATCAGCACGGTCACGTTCGGGCTCAGCGCGGTCGTGATCGACCCAGCCGCGTAGACGACCATGCCGATCGCGAACGTCCGCCGGCGGCCGAGGATGTCGCCGAGCTTGCCGCCGGTCAGCATCAGCCCCGCCATCACCAGCGTGTAGAGCGTGATCGCGAGCTGGACCTGGGAGACCGTCGTGTCGAGATCCGCGACGACGTCGGAGATCGCGACGTTCATCACGGTCGTGTCGAGCACCATGACGAACTGCGCCGCCGCGAGGACGATGATCGGCAGCCACTTCTTCACCGGCGCGAGACTACCCTCGGCGCCCGCAGCACACGTCATCCGAAAGAGATGACGCTGGCCGTGGCGGAGTCGTCGCTATTTCCCGGTGCCGGCGAGTAGCTCGGCGATCGGCACTTCGAGCGCCTGCGCCAAGCGGGCGACCGTCGTGATCCGCGGGTCGCGACCGCCGCTCTCATAACGCGAGATGTCCGCCATCTGGATGTTGGCGCGTGTCCCCAGTTGTTCCTGGCTCAGCCCGAGCTCCTTGCGCCGGCGGCGCAGGTTCTCGGCAAAGGAAACGAGGACGTCTCTGGACATGGCCGGCGATCATCGCCGGTCTCGCGGAGTAATGCCATGTTGTCCAAAACAAGGCCGATCGGCACTCCAAATGCCAATTGGCTCTGGCGCGACTGGCACTAGAGGCGAAGGATGCGACTGTGGACGATCCACTGCCCATCTTCGGATCGAACCTCCGCAAGGCGCGGTTGGCCCGTGGGCTGAGCCAGGAGCGGCTGGCTCATATCTGTGGGCTGAACATGACCCACGTCGCCCGCATCGAGCGCTCCGAGCGCGAGCCGGGCGTCCGCACAGTCGCCAAATTGGCCCGCGGCCTCGATGTTCGCGCCTCGGTGCTCTTCGACGGCCTCGAGGGCCGCGACTCTTAGACGCCGGACCCTGGCCGCCTTAGAGTTCCCGACGATGCTCGGAATCGTTTCGAAGAGCCGTGGCGCCCGCTCCTGGTCGTGGGACGACGTCCGCGCCCGGACGCTCGCGATCTACCGTTCCGACCAGGCCGGACGCGAGCGGACGGCGGTCCTGGTGTGGCAGGGCGACGACCCGCGCGTGGCGGTCGGCGCAGCGACCCCCGCGCTGCTCGCGGTGACCGTCGATGCCGAGGACGAGGCCGACGCCGACAACGCGATCGCGATCGCCGGCTTCGACTCGCTCGAGGCGGCGCGTGCCCACTGCGTCGACTGGGCGGGGGAATACTCCGAGGCGAGCTGGGACTTGCTTGGCGAGGCCGCCCAGGTCGGTGTCTATGCTGCGATCCGCGAGCCGGGCTTCGCCGAGCGCGGCTGACCGGCGTCAGCTACCGCGCGTGACGGCGCGCTCGAGCCGCGCCAGCCGCTCGCCGAGCTCGTCGAGCTTCGCCAGCACGGCGTCGTCACCGCCGTTCGCCGTCGTCACGTCGGCGAGCGTCGGCTCGAGCTGCTCGTCAGGCTGTGCGCCGGCGCGTTGCCAGCGGCCGACGAAGCGCTGCGCGATCGCGCCGGTGAGGATCGCGAGGAAGCCGGCGCCGATCAGCATGATCGCCATCGCCAGTGCCTTGCCGCCCTCGGTCGTCGGGACGATGTCGCCGTAGCCGGTCGTGGTGACGGTCGTGACCGCCCAGTAGAGGCCATCGCCGACGTCGACGTCCGGCTCGAGCTCCGCGAACAGCAGGCCGCCCAGACCCACCGTCAGCAGGGTCAGGATCGCGACGTTGCGCAGCCCCGCGGTCGTCGTCACGCCGTCGGCGACGCGGCGCGCCACCGGACCGCGCAGCAGTCGCACGAGCCGGAACACATCCAGCCCCTCGAATGCCGGCAGGGTCAGCACCACGACCACCGGCGTCATCGGGCGGCTGCGCAGCCAGGCCGAGCGGTCGCGCGAGACCGCGAGCATCGTGACGAGCTCGAGCGCGAACGCCCCCCAACACAGCCAGTTGACCACCTGGAGCGCAGACTCGAGGCCGCTCGGGAGATCGAAGGCAAGCGCAATCAGCACCGGACCGGTGAGCGCCGCGGCGACATAGGTCAGGCCGTCGAAGAGGCGTTGCAGACGGTGCTCCAGGGGGTGATCCACCCTCAATGGTTCGACGCCGGGCCGCGACATCCTCAGACGACCTCTTCACATCGCTTTCACGCGACCGTCACCGCCCGGTCACAGCGGCAGCCACCTCACGGTCGACGATCGGGCCATGAACGACAAGACGATCGAAACGATCAGACGCCACATCCGGGTGGCGTTCATGGCGGTGGTCACAGCGGCGATGCTGGCGCTGACGTTCGAGCACGCGCGGCGTGGGCTGCCGGCGTTCCCAACGGTGGCGGTCTATGCGCTCACCGTGGGCTTCGGCCTGGAGTTCCTGCGCGCCGAATGGACGCCGCGCAGGTCGGTTAAATTGGGAGGTGATGGACAAGCGTCGCAGTGACGTGCTGAAGGCTTCCCCGCGGATGTTCGAGTCGAACCTGCTCGACAAGCTCTCGCGCGTCCACCCCGCCGTTCCGCTGATCATCTTCATCCCCACGATCGCGGTCCTGTTCGCGCTCGGCCAAGAGGGCCACCCGCCGCTCGAGGTAATCGCCTGGATCGCCGGCGGCTGGATCTTCTGGACGCTTACCGAGTACTGGCTGCATCGGCTCGTCTTCCACTTCGAGCCCGAGGACGGGATCGGCGCCCGGCTGCACTGGATCATCCACGGCGTCCATCACGACCACCCCAACGATCCGATGCGGCTGGTCATGCCGCCGTCGGTCAGCGTCCCGCTCGCGCTCGGCTTCTGGGCGCTCTTCCACTGGGTGATCGGCGGCCAGCAGGCCGACCTCTTCGCCTGCGGCTTCCTCGTCGGCTACCTCGCCTACGACATGACGCACTACCACCTCCACCACCACACGCCGAGGACGCGCGTCGGCAAGCTCTTCTACGAGCTCCATATGCGCCACCACTTCCAGGACCACACCCGCGGCTTCGGCGTTGCCGCCCCCTGGTGGGACGTCGTCTTCCAGACCCGCCTCCGCCGCCGCAAGACCCGCGCCTAACGCGGCATTTGTCGCTGAGCTGTCGCAGAGTCGTCACACAACTCCGCCCACAGGCAGGGTCAGATCGTGCAGCATATCTGCATGCACTCCCCCGCCGTCCGCGAGCAGGCCCTCCAACTAGTTCGCTCAGGCCTCAACGACTGCGAGGTCGCCCGCCGAACCGGCGTAGCGCGCACCACGATCCGCGACTGGCGTCGGCCGCGTTATCAGCCGAAGTCCTCAATTTCGCGTCGCGTCGCCTGTCCACGCTGTGGCCACTCAGCGCGTCAAATGACGTTTGCGCCAGGCGACTACGCCGAGTTGCTCGGTCTATATCTGGGCGACGGATACCTCGTTCGAATGCCTCGAACCTGGCGTTTCAGGCTCTACCTCGACTCCAAGCACACGGAGATCGTGCAGGAATCCTCAGCTCTCTTGAAGCGGTGCTTTGGAAGCAATGTCGTGACGCCGCACTATCGGCATGACGGTGCAATGACGATCCTCAACCTCTACTCGTCCCATCTGCCATGCCTCTTCCCTCAGCACGGACCCGGCAAGAAACACGAGCGACCGATCGTCCTCGAGCCATGGCAGGCAAAAGCCGTTACCGAGGCTCCCTGGCGTTTTCTTCGAGGCTGTATCCGCAGCGACGGCTGCTCCTTCATCAACCGAACGGGACCGTACGAGTACCTGTCCTACGAGTTCTTCAACTGCTCGACGGACATCCTCGGCCTGTTCTGTCAGACCTGCGACCAAGTCGGCGTTGAGTACCGTCGCTATGCCAAGCGCGCCCGCGTCTACCGCCGTCCAAGCGTTGCCCTGATGGAGGCACATGTGGGCGTCAAACGCTAGATTCTGATGCCCACGCGGATGTGGTGAAATTGGTAAACACGCGGCGTTCAGGTCGCCGTGCCTTAACAGGCTTGGAGGTTCGAGTCCTCTCATCCGCACTTGCAGGCAGGCCTCTCCCGCACTCGATGAGCGATCCGAAGCAAAGCGGCGAGTCCGCATACGCCAGCGCCGGGGTCGACTACGCGACGCTCGACGCTGGCAAGCGGCTGGCGCTGACGGCGGCGCTGGGCACATCAGCGGCCCTCGAAGCACACGGTGGCAAGGCGCTCGACGTGTCGCGCGGCGAGCCGGCGTTCGTCTTCGAGCTCGGCGACCGGACGCTGGCGTTCGTGATGGAGGGGCTGGGCACGAAGGCGGTCGCTTCGCGCCAGGTCGCCGAGCAGCTCGGGCTCAACCGCTTCGACGCCGTCGCCTACGACACGGTCGCGGCGATCGTCAACGACTTGATCTGTGTCGGCGCCCTGCCGCTGGTGGTCAACGCCTACTTCGCGACCGGATCGTCGGACTGGTACCGCAAGAGCGAGTGGCACGCGGCGCTGGTCGAGGGCTGGAGCCGTGCCTGCGCGGACGCTGGCGCGACCTGGGGCGGCGGCGAGTCGCCATCGCTGCCGGGACTCGTCAACAGCGAGGACATCGAGCTCGCGGGCAGCGCTGTCGGCGCGATGCCCGCGGGGCGCAAGCCGGTGCTCGGCCAGGACCTCTCCCCCGGCGACGAGATCGTGATGGTCGCGAGCAGCGGCCTGCACGCGAACGGCGCCTCGCTGGCGCGGCTGATCGCCGACCGCCTGCCGGACGGCTACGCGACCCCGCTCCCGAGCGGCCGCGCCTACGGCGACGCGCTGCTCGACCCGTCGATCCTCTACGCGAAGCTGGTCGGCGCGCTCGCCGAGGCGAACGTCCCGGTCAGCTACTACAGCCACGTCACCGGCCACGGCCTGCTGAAGCTGATGCGGCCGAGCCGCGAGCTGAGCTACCGGATCACGGCGCTGCCGCCGGTGCCGGAGGTCTTGGCGTTCCTCGCCGAGCAGTCCGAGATGGACGCCCACGCCGCCTACAGCACGCTCAACATGGGTAGCGGCTTCGCGGTGTACACCGGGGCCGGAACGGGCGAGCAGGTGGTCGAGATCGCGCAGAGCCTCGGCCATGAGGCGCTGATCGCCGGACGGGTCGAGGAGGGCCCGCGTCAGGTGGTCGTCGAGCCGATCGGCGTCGTCTACGCCGACGCCGAGCTCGATCTCAGCCCCGAGACAGCCTGACTCAAGCCGCCAAATAGACTCGCGGCGAGACCACGAAAGGAACGCCAATGGCTTACGAGGTACCTGATCTTCCGTACGACTACGCGGCACTCGAGCCGCACATCGACGAGGCGACGATGCGCGTCCACCACGACAAGCATCACCAGGCCTATGTCGACAAGGCCAACGCGGCGCTGGAGGGCACAGACTGGGCCGGCAAGCCGATCGAGGACGTGATCGCCAACCTCGCCCAGCTGCCGGAGGACATCCGCGGCCCGGTGCGCAACAACGGCGGCGGCCACTACAACCACAGCCTCTTTTGGGAGTCGATGTCGCCGAACGGCGGCAGTGCCCCCGACGGCGACCTCGGCGCGGCGATCGACGCCGCCTTCGGCTCGTTCGACGACTTCAAGGAGAAGGTCAAGACGACCGGCGTCGGCCAGTTCGGCTCCGGCTGGGCCTGGCTCGTCCACGACGGCTCCGGCCTCGCGGTGGTCGGCACGCCGAACCAGGACAACCCGCTGACCGACGGCAAGACGCCGCTGCTCGGCGTCGACGTCTGGGAGCACGCCTACTACCTGAAGTACCAGAACAAGCGCCCCGACTACATCGACGCGTGGTGGAACGTCGTCGACTGGGGCAAGGTCGCCGAGCGCTTCAGCGCTGCCGGCTAGCTAGCTCATCCACTCCAGGATGGCCGTGGCGATGACCTCGCCGCGGTCCTCCTGGAGGAAGTGCGCCGCACCCTCGATGACGACCTGCTCACCCGCTCCCGGGATCAGGTCGACGAACACCTGACCCGCCTTCGGCGACGGGAAGATCGGGTCGGAGTCCGAGAAGGCGACCAGCGCCGGCTTCTCCCAGCGCGACAGCTCGTCCCTGACGACCGTCATCTCGGCCGCGCCAGGCGAGTTCGCGTCGGTCGGCACGAGTAGCGGGAAGGTCGCGGCACCGGCCTTCGACGCGGCGTCCGGGAACGGCGCCTCGTAGGCGGCCACGACATCCGGTCCCAGCTCGGTAGCCGTCCCGCCCTGGAGGATGAAGCCGACCGGTAGGTCGGGATTCTGCTCGGCGAACGCCCGCCAACGCAGGAAGCCCTTGCTGACATGGCCGGAGAACAGGCCGGTGTTCATGATCACGAGCCGCTCGACGAGCTCGGCGTGCTCGACCGCCCAGCGCAGCCCGATCGCTCCGCCCCAGTCCTGGACGACGACCGTGGCGCCGGTCAGGTCGAGCCCGTCGAGCAGGCCGGTCATCTGCTCGACGTGGCGGTCGTAGGAGTACCAACCGAAGTCCGTCGGCTTGTCGGAGCGGCCGAAGCCGGCGAGGTCGGGGCAGATCACGCGATGGCCGGCGGCGACCAGCGGCGGCAGCAGCTTGCGGTACAGGTACGACCAGGACGGCTCGCCGTGGAAGCAGACGACCGGGCTCCCCTCCCCCTCGTCGACGTAGTGCATCCGCAGCCCGTTGACCTCCGCGTAGTTCGGCTCGAACGGATAGCCGGGCAGATCGGCGAAGCGCTCGTCTGGCGTGTGATGGACGTCCATCGCGCCGACCCTAATCGACCGACCAGTGGCTCGGGTAATCTCGTGTAGATGCCCGCCAGCAAGTCACCCACCGACGTCGTCGTCGTCTCGGACGACGTCGTGGTCGTGGAGACTCACCCCTGCGTCGAGCTGACCGCCGGCATGGCGCGCTACCTGCTTGCGATCCTCGATCTCTCCGAGGGCGATCAGCGGCCGTCGCAGAGCAGCCTCAGCCGCCATCTCGACGTCTCGGCGCCGACGACCTCCGAGGCGATCGGCCGACTGCGCAGCCTTGGGCTGGTCGAACCGGAGTCGGTCGCGCTGACCATCGCGGGCACCAGCGCCGCGCTCGTGCTGCGCTCGCGCCGGGTGGCGGCCTACGAGCTGACCCATGAAGTGCTCGGGCTCGACGAAGCCGACTCCGAAGTCGAGGCGGAGCGCCTCGCATTCAGCATCTCGCCGCTGCTCGGACGCAGCCTCGTCGGCTGGCGCGCCGCGCGCCACAGCGCTACGGCGCGCGCAGCATCCTGACGACCGCCAAGACCGCGATCGCAGTCATGACGATCGCGCTGCCGACGCACCACTGGCAGATCGCGTCGATCACGTCGAGCTCCAGGTAGGTCAGGTAGGCGCTGTAGCCGAAGCCGACCAGCGCCATCAGCGCCGTGGCGGCCCGCCCAGTCTCACCCGGGATCGCCAACGAGACGAGGATCGACACGTAGCCGAGCAGTCCGATCAGCGCGACTGGCACGCCGCCCAGCTCGGCGTACTCGGAGCCCTGGACCTTCGCGCAGCCGCCGGTCGTGCAGACCGGCTCGATGTCGGAGTAGTGGACGTAGGTCAGGTAGCCGGCGATTGCCAGCCCTATGACGGCGAGCGCCGCGATCGCCAGTGTCAGACGATCGCGGTCATTCGCCGGTGCTGCCCGTGCCGGCTCAGCCGCCGCCACTGCCCTGCAGCCGGTCGATCTCAGCGCCAACCGCGTCCGCGGTCAGCTCGCTGAGCTGGAGCTGCTCGAGCGTCCCGCCGCGACGCGACGCGTAGAAGGTCGGCGTCGAGTCGACACCGAGCGTCTCGGCGGCCGCCGCAGCGCGACGCAGCTGTGTCGTCGCGGCCGGCCCCTCGGCGTCGGCGAGTGCCTTGTCGACGTCGAGGCGGTCCACTCCGCCCGCGACCTCGCGTAGGAACTCGTCGGTGACGTAGCCGCTGTTCTCCGGCCCCTGGTTGGCGAAGAGCAGATCGGCGAACTGCCAGCCGCGATCCTGTTCGGCGGCGGCCGCCGCGACCTGGCCAGCACGCACCGAGTCCTCGCCGAGAAAGGTCAAGACGCGCAGCTCGAGCCTCGCCTTGCCGGTGCGCACCCAGCGCCGCACCAGCTCGGGCAGCTCGTTGCGCGCGAACTGGGCGCAGAACGGGCACTGCAGGTCGACGAACTCGACGATCGTGACCGGCGCATCCGGATCTCCAACAGCGATTCCCTGCTGTGGAATGCCGGCGAAGGTCCGGTTGACCTCGGCCTGGCCCTGTAGTGAGCTGCCGCCTCCAAGCCCCTGCGGCCCACTGTCGTCGCTGCTTGCCAGCGCAAGCACGCCGACGACGACCGCCGCCGTCACCAGCAGCGCGACAAGCAGCCACAGCCGCCGCTTGCGCCGGTCGGCGCTGCTCTCGGCCGCCTCCCGTCGCTCGGGCTCCTCACGCCGCCGCTGCTTCTCGTCTGCTCTCGAGCTCACGTCCCCTTCTCCAAGACTAGGAGACGCGGACCGTAGCCTGCTGCCACCACGGTCCGCGTCGATCGGCGTCTACGCGCGCTTGCTCCGCCCGCCGATCAGAGCGATCAATCCAGTCAGCAGTCCGAGTCCGCCGAGCACGAGCGCGGCGATCACTAGGCCTGTCGACGGTCCCTCGTCATCGGTGTCGCTCGCGACCGACTCGTGCTCATCGCCATCGGCGCTCGCGACGCCGTGCTCGCCCTCGCTCGCGGTCAGCGTCACCACCGGCGCCGGCGACTCGAGATCGTCCTCGCTCTCGCCCGCTTGCGGAATCTGGATCCAGCCCTCCTCGCCCTTCACGCACTGCGCGACGGTCGGGAAGTAGACCGGGTCGCCCGCCTTCCCGGCCGGCAGCTTGACGCTCATGCCGAACAGGTCGAGCCGGTCGTCGGGCAGCGGGTCGGCCTCGGTGGCGGTCCAGACGACTTCCTTGACGCCGCGCGTGATCGTCTCGCCGTGCAACTCGACGGCATCCTTCGGGCCGTCCTTCGTCGTCACCTCCCAGCCGGGATGCACCTGCGGCGTCACGCTCGGCACCGACTCGGGAATCTGCACGCGGATCGCCTTCGTCGGCGAGCCGTCGCAGCCGTGCGGCACCTGAACCTGCAGCGTCGCGTAGCCGTCGGCCGGCGCCTCCGCGGGTGCGATCGTGATGTGCGCCGCGGCCGGGGCCGCCGCCGTCAGCGAGACCGCCAGCGTGGCGGCGAACGTCGTCTTGAACCTCATCGGACTCTCCTTCTTTCTGGTTGTGGTCTTCAAGCTCTGTGTCCTCACCGGATCGGGACCTCGAACGCGGTCCGCAACTCCTCGAAGTCCGATACCGGTGCGCGCACGACCAGCGACCAGTCGCCAGCCGGGGCGAGATCGGCACGCGCGACCGTGTAGTGGCCGGGACCTGCCTTGCGCACGTCGAGCGCGATCGGGCCGATGTCGCGCTCGGTCTCAGCCGCCGTGATCGCCAGCTGGCGCGGCTGGTCGTACTGGGCGCCGGTGCGCCGGTCGAACAGATAGACGTGGACCTCGTTGCGCCCGGCGCGTGCGGGATCGACAGTCAGCTCGATCCGCGCCGGGCCGAGGTCGGCCGAGTCGCTGAACGGTCCCCCCGCGCTCCCGTCGGCCGATGGCGAGTAGGCGACGAGTGCCGCCGTCACGGCGAGCACGGCCGCCATCAGCGCAACCTCGGCGCGCAGCGTGCGGCGCAGCGCGAGACCTGCGCGGCCCGGAGCCTCCGCGCCCGCCGCCAGCCGCTTCAGCGCGGGTTGCGAGCGACGGCGGTTGTAGGCGCCCAACGTGACCAGCGCGCCGAGCAGCACGACCTTGGCAACGATCGCCCGCCCAAACGCCGTGTCGACGAGGTCGGACAGCGAATCGAGGTAGAGGATCGACTGCGCCACCCCAGACGCGACCAGCGCCGCAACGGCGACCAGCGCCACCGTCGAGAAGCGCGCGACCAGCGTTGCGAGCAGGCGCGTGCGGTCGGCCGGCTCGAGCCGCCGTGTCGCGGCCGGGACCGCCAGCAACAGCAGCGCCACGCCACCGACCCAGCAGCTCATCGCCGCAACGTGGACGATGTCGAGTGGCACCAGCAGCGTCTTGTCGTCGCCGGCACCGGCGTGGCCACCGAGCGCCGGCGCGACCACGAGGTAGAGGCACGTCACGGCGACGCCCGCAACAGCGCCGCGAGCGCTCCGAACGCCGTGAAGCGGAGCTTCCAGACGTCGCCGAAGCGAGTGTTCAGCACATCGTGGACGAGGCCGCCGTCGAGCGCCGACCAGAACGACCCGCCGCTGGCGGTCGCCGCCTGCAGGACGATGCCGAGCGCAGTGGCAGCCAGCCCGACAAGCGCCCCGCCCGCCAGCAGCGTCGTGGCACGCGCCTGGAACGCCCCCGCGACGACCGGCCAGCAGTCGC
>CAMLNW010000059.1 GCA_946481495.1 uncultured Actinomycetes bacterium | reverse complement strand
AGCTGCACATGGGCGACGCCGAGCCGCTGCCGAAGGACGAGGCGGTGCTCGCGGCCTGGGCGCTGTTCCACGCCGGCCAGTTCCAGAAGGCGTACGACGCGGGGTTGAAGGCGGGCGGGGCCGGCATCACGGTGGCGAACAAGGCGCAGGCGATCTACGCGAACTACCTCGAGAAGAGCGAGAAGACGAAGCTCGCGATGTTCCTCGAGGTCGCCGAGCCAGTCGGCGACGACCGACGACAGCCAGCTCAGGGTGGCGGTCAGCCGTTGCTGCCCGGCGATGCCCGAAGTTGGGACCTCGAGCAGGCAGACGCGCGCCAGCTCAGGCTCGTCGTCGACCCACTGGAGGACGATGTCGCAGATCGCGTCGAGCCGCTCCTGGGCGGTGACGCCGCGTTCCTGGGCGTTGCGCACCACAGCGCGCAGGCACTGCGACGTCTCGTCGTAGATCGCGAGCAGGCAGTCGTCGCGGGTTGCGTACAGCTCGTAGAAGGTCTTGCGCGACACGCCGGCGCGGCCGATCACGGCGCGCACGTTGGTCTCGGCGTAGCCCACCTTGCCGACAACCTCGACCATCGCCTGCATGATCCGGCTGCGCTGCGAGGCGGTCACCTCGGAGCGGGTCAGCCCATGCAGCCCGCCGTTGAGCTGCTGCGGTCGCGGCCGTTCCCTATAGCGGCCGGCCGCCGCGGTCGAGGAGGTGTTGAGAGCTACCGCGATTCATAAACAGTAGCCTACGGTTGAGCGCAAGTCAACGTAAACATCCTGTGTCCCGGTTGGCCTGGAAGGCTAACCGGGGGTGCTCGCGCCGGGCTCGAGGACGACCAGTTCCTCGAAGCGGCTCCGATAGAAGCCGCGGTCTCGGGTGAGTAGGCGATCGGCGTGAATCGACGCGTGAGCGGCGACGAGGAAGTCGGCGATCACTCGATCTCGCGTGCCGCCGTCCTGGCGGTAGGCGCGCCAGGCCTGGGCTACGGACAGCGCTGCCTCGGCATCGAGCGGGCTGTATTCCACGCCGAGTGTGTCGAGTGCTGTTCGCGCCGCCTCGGCGGTCTCGAACGCCGCACCCGTCTCGGCCCAGACGATGTCGCAGGCGATCAGCTTCCCCTCACGTCGCGCGCTACGCAGCGCCTCGCGAGAACCTGGCCCGAACTCGGGATCGCCGCCGAGCAGGTCGAGGAGCACGTTCGTGTCGACCGCGGTGATCAGGGCGTCGGTCCCGGCCCGCGAAGCTCGTCGAGCAGCACGTCCGGCCGCGCCGGCAACTCGAGGGTTCCGTAGAGGGCGTCGATCGGATCCCGGTTGCCGGACTTGCGCGCGATCAGTCGCCCACCCTCCTCTTCGAAAGACAGCACCTCGCCCGGTCGAATCCCCAGCCGGTCGCGCAGCGGCTTCGGAATCGTGACTTGACCCTTCTCGGACACCCGCGCATTCATACTGGTAGAGTAGCAATTCCTACCATACTAGACCGACCTAGACAGACGAAGGATCGAGATTGGGATAGGGATCTAGTCGGTTTGGTCTATCGTGTGAACGGTGTATTTGCTATCCTGGTCTGCATGAGCTCGCCTACTGCCAAGCGCAAGCCACCTCGGCCGACCAAGCGCAAGACCTCGTTCGAGGTCGACACAGCGAAGGTCGAGGCGGCCAAGGGCATCCTGGGAACCACCACGCTGACGGAGACCGTGGACGCGGCGTTGTCCGAGGTAGTCAAGCTCGAGCAGCGCCGGCGGCTCGCCGAGCTGCTCTTCACGCCCGACGCGCTGCAGCTCGACGATCCCGACGCGATGGCCGGCGCGTGGCGCTAGGGACGCATTGGCCACTTACCTCGCCGACAAGAGCGCGCTGACCAGGCGCGACACCCGGCCTGCCGTTCGCGACGTGGTCGAGCCGCTGCTGCTGGCTGGCGAGATCGCGACCTGTGGGGTGGTCGATCTCGAGCTGCTCTACAGCGCGTCGAGTCCGAAGACCTACGCATCGCTGGGGAGCGCTCTCCGAGGGCTACCCAGGGCCCCGATCGACGACACGACGCTCGACCGCGCGCTGGAGGTCCAGGCGCTGCTCGCCGCAAAGTCCCAACACCGAGCCGTCCCGCTCCCCGATCTGATGATCGCCGCGTGTGCTGAGGGCGCTGGCTTGACCGTGCTGCACTACGACGCGGACTACGAGCGGATCGCCAGCCTGACGGGGCAGCCCGTGCGCTGGGTCGTGCCGCGCGGCAGCGTCGACTGACGGACGTCAGGGTCCCAGCGTGGCGCAGGCCGCAGATCGTGGGATCCGAATGCAGGGCGATTAGCCGCGATGCGGCCCGCGCGTGCGCGAGGCGCGGCGGGCGGGGGTGCTGCGCGAGCGTAGGGCGCCCTTGTTGGCGACGGAGATCGCCTCCTCGGGGCCGCTGAACGGGGCGAGCGCGATGAAGGTGGCGGCGGGCAGGATCTGCAGTAGGTGCTCGGCGCCGCGGCGCTGGATCTGCTCGTAGATCAGCGCGTGGACGGCGCCGCCGATCGCCTCGACGGCGAGCGGGCTGGCGTCGGGAGCCTGCTCGACGCCGGGCTGGAGGATCTCCTCGAACAGGCCGAACGAGCGGTCGCGGTGCTCGAGGCCGGCCTGGCCGGCGGTCAGGACGTCGATCATCGCGATCCGCGCCCACTGCGGCTCGGCCGCCCAGAACGACAGGTACGCCTCGAGCGCCGCGCGGACCGCCTGCGGCCACGAGCGCGACCAGCGGTAAGGGGGCAGCGCCGCTGCGCCGGCCTGGGCGATCGCGGAGTCGTAGGCGGCGAGGAACGCCTGCTCCTTGCCGTCGAAGTGCTGGTAGAAGGTCGTCAGCGACGCCGACGCGTTCTTGACGATGTCGTCGAGCGTCATCGCCGGATAGCCCTTCTCGGCCACGGTCGCCGCAACCGCGCCGAAGATCCGGTCGACCTGGTCGTGGACCACGAAGCGCGAGATGCTGTTCAGTGGTGGGCGCGAGCGGGGACGGCGGATCGGCTGCGGAGGGTTGCGGTAGGACAGCGCCCAGTCGCGTAGGGCGGGCATGGTGTCGGGGAGAGCCGCCGTCTCACCGGCGCCGACGCGCGACTCGAGCACCTTGCGGATCCCGCCGACGAGCCCGGAGACGATCGCCGGCGGGACGGCCGCCCGCTCGGGCGACTGGCCGAGCGCCTCGGTGAACAGCCAGGCGAAGCTCGACTGACCCCCGTCGGCGTGCTCGAGGCCGGCGGGGCCGGCCGCGTAGACGTCGACGAGCGCGATCCGCGCGGCGGCCGGCTGGTCGACGATCGTCAGGGCGAGCGCATCGAAGGCGCGCTCCATCCGCTCGTCCCACGAGCCCTCGCCCGCGCACGCGTCGCGCACCGCCGCCAATCCGGTTTCCGTGGCTGCGTCGACGGCGGCAAGGAAGCACTCCTCCTTACCGCCGGGGAAGTGCTGGTAGAAGGTCGTGCGCGAGATCCCCGAGAGCTTCAGCAGCTCGGCGACCGGGGTTGCCTCGTAGCCGCGCTCGGCGATCGCGACGACCGCCGCGGCGAGCAGGCGCTCGCGCTGGTTCTGCGCGACGAGCTCCGGAGACTGCCCGCGACCGGGGCGGAGCATCCGGCTCCTCAGATCGCTTGCATCTCCCCACGGTGTACGGCTCACGTCGCCAACGATAACGCTGGTTCTGTAGCCGCTGGTAGACCCAAATTGGCAGCTGCATTTAGATGCTGAGCGCGTTTATAGAAGGGCGCGTGACCGTCGGGTCGGCGTGGCTGCCGGTGCGACGTGTTTACGGCGAGAATGCCGCCGCCCGGGAGTCGCTACGAGGCTAGTGAACGGTTGGCCCTTGACAGCAAACGTAGGCGACTGTTTACAATCGAATCTACAAATTCACGTGTTTCTCGTCGCTCTCGGACGGTCCTTGTCTTCGGAAAACCGTCCCAGAGCACCAGGCACGTGAGGGACTGTGAAAGAGGAGAGCTGGTGCAGCACGTAGCCGATCCCACGCCAACCGCCCGCGTTCCCGAACGCCTTCCCAGCCGGGAGGCTCAGAAGCGGGCCCGGCTACGAGCTTGTGGGCGGGTGCGGCTCTCCGGCCGACGCGGCCGCGCCGGCGACCGGCGGATCGTCACCGCGCTGCAGGCACGGTCGATCTCGGGCAGGAGCACACAGTCCTGCGATCGAGGCAGCGACCTCGGTCGGTAGGTGCGCCATGAGATCCAAACTGGACAAGAGGAGAGAACAGCGGATGAGTGGAGCTGTAGGTGCAGGGGGATCGCAGGCCGGTGGCGCGAGCTGTTCAGGTTCGCCACGGGGAATCCTGCGTTCGCTCTCTTCTTCGCTGCGAGCCAAAGGGACTGGTGCGTCCTTGATGCTTGTGGTCATCTCCCTGATGGCTCCCGCGGCCGCGTCGGCCGATCCGTTGGGAGTGGTGGGGTTCTGGGGAAACCCTTCGGCTGCTGCCAGTGGGTTGGGCGGGCACTTCGGGGCCACTCCCGGCCAGGTGGCGGTTAACGACGCTTCCGGGAAGGTCTACGTCGCCGATACGGGGAACAACCGGCTCCAGCGGTTCAGCGCGTCGGGCGCGTTTGAGTGGGCGGTCGGATATGACGTGGTTGCTCCAGGCAAGCCGGGCAACGTCGCTCGTAACGAGCAGCAGACGATCACGGTGGGGTCCAACACCACCGGCGGTACCTACACGCTGCGCTTCGGCGGGACGAATGCAACGCATATCACTGCGGCGATTGCCTGGAATGCGAGCGCGGCACAGGTGGATGCGGCCCTCGAGGCGCTTCCCGCGGTTGGCGCGGGCGGCGCGGCGGTGTCGGGTCCCGACGGTGGTCCGTATGCCGTCGAGTGGGTCGGAGCGCTGGCCGATCAGAACGTCGGGCAGCCCGTGAGCAACGTGACGAACCTCGTCGTCTCCGGTGGGACCAAGGCAGTCACCACCTCCACGACCGTTCATGGAGCCAATCTCGAGCGCTGTACGGTGGCGGCCGACTGCAAGGCCGGCGTCGGTGCGCTTTGGGTCACGGGCTTTGCGCCGTTCCAGTCCGATGAGCCCGGCGGGGCACTGGCGGGACCGACGGGTGTGGCGGTCAACCAGGTCACGGGCGACGTTTATGTCACTGATACTGCCTATAGCCGCATCCAGCAGTTCGATGCGAATGGCGTCTTCGTGCGCGCTTGGGGCAGCGATGTGGTCCGGCCGGGCGCATCGGGTGACCGGCCGGCCGCTTCCGCGGTGCAGACGTTGACGGTCGATGCCACCGCGGGGAGCTTCCGGCTGGCGTTCCAGGGTCAGACCACGTCCGACCTCGCGTTCGACGCGACCAGCGCCCAGGTCGACAGCGCCCTGGAGGGGCTGTCGATGATCGGCGCCGGCAACGTGGCGGTGACCGGCGGGCCGGGCGCCACATCGCCGATGACGATCACGTTCTCGGGTGCGCTGGCCAACGCCCCACAGCCGCCGATAGCTGCCTCGAACGGCGCGCCCGCGCTGTCGGGTGGCACCGCGTCGGCGACGATTGCCGACACGGTCACCGGCGCGACCGGGTTCGAGGTCTGCGCGGCGGCCGTCGACTGCAAGCGCGGCTCGCACTCCGTGGTCGGGGGCGGATTCAGCAGCACCGCCCTTAGCTATCCCACCGTCGTTCCCGTGGGTGCGCCCAACGCGGGCAACGTCCTGGTCGGAGACGGGCAGATGCTGCGAGTACAGGAGTTCACAGCGGCGGGCGAGTTCGTGCGCGCTTTCGGCTACAACGTCGTGACGGCGGGGCCCGGTCAAGCAGGCAGTGGATTTGAGATCTGTCGCGTCGTCGCCTTCGACACGTGCGGCGCCGGGGCTGCCGGCAACGGTGTCGGTCAGTTCAACAGCATAGGCGGGCAGACCCCCAACATCCGCGTCGCGGTCGACAGCGCGGGAACGATCTTCACGGCTGAGGCCCTGGCGAACTTCCGCGTACAGCGGTTCACGCCGTCGGGTGGGACCCTGACACCGTCCGCGTTCAACCCGGCGATCAGCGGCACCGAGTCTCTGACGGGCTCCGCTGCCGTGGTCGGCGCGGCGGATCTGCTCAGCCCGTCAAATCTGGCGGTCGATCCCGCCGACGACCATCTCTATGTTGTCCGTGGCTTTGGCCTGGAGCGTCGCGTCCTGGAGTTCGACACCACCGGGGCGGGCACGCTGCTGGACTCGCACATCGCGGGCTACGGCGTCGCCTCGGTGGTCGGCCTGGCGGTCAAGTCCGGTGGCGAGCACGCGTATCTGACCTCCACGACGGGTGCTCCACGCGTCTACGAGCTCGGCGAGCCCACGCCCCCGACGGTCACCGTCCAGCCGACGACCGACGTGACGAGCTCGTCCGCGCTGCTGCACGGGACGATCACGCCCAACAACGCCGTCGACCCCGCACCGCTGCACACTTTCTGGCGCTTCGAGTACTCCGCCGACGGAGGGGCCCACTGGACCAAGGCGCCGGCGACCGACGTCGATGGCGGTACCGGAGCGGCAGACATCGTGGTCAGCCAGGAGATCGCCGATCTCGAGCCCAACAAGGCCTACGCCGTCCGTCTGGTCGCCAGCAAGGGCGGCGCGCCGGTCATCTCGACCGGCGACGTCGGCGCCTTCAGCACCGATCCCGCGCCGCCGGTCGCCGAGACCCTCGACGCCTACTGGGACGGCGATGGCAAGTTGACCCTCCGCGGGCTGGTCAACCCCAACAATCAGCCGACCAGCTACTACATCGAGTACGGCACCGACACCGGTTACGGCCAGCGTATCCCGGCCGACCAGGACGGCGATGCCGGTGGGGGCGGCGCCCCGGTCGCCGTCGCGCAGCAGATCTCCGGTCTCGAGCCAGACGCCACCTACCATTACCGCGTAGTCGCGGTCAACGCTACCGGCACTACATCCGGTTCCGATCGCACCATCGGCTCGTTCCGCCCGCCGCCCCCGCGTGTCGCTGAGTGGGTCAGCCGCGGGGATAGTTGGGGCATCGGCGTCAACGCAATCGGCGCGATCGCCGATGACGGTGATCGGGCTGGCTTCGTCGCACAGCTCTTCGGTCAGCCCGACACCGTCCCGGGCCCCGTCAATCCCGTGATGGCGCGGCGCACCCCCACCGGATGGGTTCCCGCCGCACAGCTCCCCGCCGTTGACGGCACCCAGGGCGGCTACTTCAACACATATTTCATGAGTCGCGCCGACGGGACCGCCACGCTGTGGCCCGAAGGGACGCGCTCCGGCCGTCAGCGTGGCGAGGTCGGTTGGGTGCTTGTCCACCAGGACGGCACCCGCACCCCCGCGGGCCCGATGCTCGAGCCGCTGCCCGCCGATTTCACAACAAGCGGGATAGACAACGAGTACCGCTTGCAGGGCGCGGCAGCGGACCTGTCGACATTCGTCTTCGGCTGGCGTGCCAGCGACGGCGTGCGCTTCTTCGCTGATGAGCCGATAGCTCGCGGCCTCGCCTCGCAGCTCTACGCCATGTCCCGTGATGATGCCGGTGACTGGAAGCTGAGCGTTGTCAATCGTGCGAGCGACCCGAGCCCAGAGGTTGCGGGTCCGGTGATCGGTGGGGTTTGCGGTGCAAAGCTGGGGGCCCTACTGGGCGAGACGACCACCGGCCCAGTCAATCGCGCCATCTCCGAGGACGGATCGGCGATCTACTTCACCATCGATCCCAACGCGCCGGCGTCAGGCTTCTGCGGCAGCGTGAATGGCGACAATCGCCGGCTGTTCAAGCGGGTGGGGGGGACCTCGACGGTGGCCGTATCGGCGCCGCAGTGCTCGGGTGTGTGTGTGGGCAGTGGCCCGGATCTGTTTCAGAGCGCGTCGCGGGACGGGTCGGTGGTGGCGTTCCTCAGTCCGCGCCAGTTGACCGATTCCGACGACGACACCACGAACGATCTGTACATCTATGATGCGTCACCTCCGGCGGGCCAGCCCACCCTGGTGCAGGCGTCGGCGGGCGAGGTCGTGGGTGGCGACGCGATCGAGGTGTTGGATCTCTCCGCGGATGGGTCGCGCGTGTACTTCACGGCTCGGGGGGTGCTGGCCGGCGCCGGAGCGCAGGGCGCGGCGGTGGCGGGACAGCCGAACCTGTACGTCTTCGAGCGCAGTGAGGAACACCCCGCGGGTCGGACGGCGTTGGTTGCCGGTGCGGTGAGCGTTGCGGGTGGCGACTCGGCGGTGGCGTTGCCCAACAGCAACACGGACGGCGGAGGCCGCTGGTTGGTCTTCACCACCCGGTCGCGGGTGTTGGCCGACGATACGGACGGGGCGCGTGACGTGTATCGCTTCGATGACCTGACCGGTCGGGCCGAGTGCTTGTCGTGTGTCGGCGGCGGAAATGTCGATGTGACGGTCGCGCTTCCCGGTGGCGATGCCGCGTCGGAGCAGAGCCCGGCCGACGGGTGGCTGCGCGGCCGAGCTGTGAGCGCCGATGGCTCGACGGTCGTGTTCGCGACACGCGAGGCGCTGGTCGAGGCGGATGACAACACCGAGTTCGACGTGTACCAGTGGCAGGGCGGGACTCTGTCGTTGGTCAGCAGTCAGACGGGCGAGCAGGGGTTGTCGGTCGATCCGGCCAGCAAGGTGCCGGCCGCGCCGGTGATCTCGGGCGATGGCCGGGCGGTGTTCTTCATCACGCGAGCAGGGATCGATCCGGCGGATCGCAACAACGTCGAGGATGTATATGGCGCGCGGATCGGCGGCGGGTTCGAAGATGCGCCCGCGCCGCCCACGCCATGCGACGTGCTGGCCGCGCAGTGCCAGGATGCCGGTTTCGGTTCGATTCCAAGCGATACGAGGACTTCGCCGTCCGGGCGCAAGAACGAGAACGCCACGGCCAAAGCTAGGAAGACGCTTGCTCTCTCCAGTATCTCGGCGAAGGCGCGGAGGAAGGTCGCGCGCTCCGGCCGTCTGTCGCTAGTGGTGCGGACGTCTTCGGCCGGACGAGTGTCTCTCACCGCCAAGGCAAGGATGGGTAGGAAGACTATTCGAGTGGGACGCACTTCCGTGCGGGCAGACGAGGGGGGATCGACGCGGGTCGACTTTCGGTTGAGCTCGCGAGCTCGCCGGCAGCTGCATTCGGGCAAGGGGCTGCGGGTGAAGATCGAAGCAAGCCAGCCCGGAGCGCGCGCCCGAACTATGCGCATCCTGCTGCCGGGAGTCCGCTCATGAGGTTCCTGAAGCCAGCTGGATCAGTCTTCAAGCGGTCCAAGGGCGCTTGCTCTTGCATCGGAGGTAACGATCGGAGAGGGCCCGAGAGCATGAGCGGCACGCAGTTCAGTCGAGGAGGAAGAGCGACGACGCTGATCTCGTCGATGGCGATCTCGGTCGCGATTGCGGTGGTCGCCTTGGCGGCCGTCTCGCCGGCACTGGCGGCCTCGGAGCTGCGCCTCGAGCCGACGCGTCAGCCGGCGGCGCCACGCGCCGGCGACGAGTTCATGAGCTACACGGTCGCGGTGAGGAACATCGGCGCCGATCCGACGTCGGGCACGGCGACGGTGTCGGTCGGGCTACCGCCGGGCTTTCGGCTCGCCGAGGCCAGCGGCGCCGGCTGGACGTGCCATCTGCTGGCGCGGGCCTGTACCAACTCGAGCGTCATCGCGGCCGGCGGCGCCTACCCCGTACTGGAGTTGGAGCTCTTGATCGCGCCAGCTTCGGCGCCTGACCTGCCGACGGTCCGCTTTGCCGCATTTGGCGGCGGCGCGGTAAGCGATGCCTTGGCCGACGATACGTTCGCCTTCCAGCCGGCATCGCTATTTGGCATCGCCAGCTTTGCCGCCGGTGTCTTCGACGTGTTCGATGTCCCGGTTACCGCGGCAGGCGATCATCCGTTCTCGGCCGACAGCGCCTTGCGCCTGAGCACCCGGATCGGACCGCTGGGCCCGAACGGGTACGGAGGCGGTGAGGTGCCGGTGGAGTCGCCGCGGAACCTCCTGTTCGAGTTGCCGGCGGGCTTCGTCGCCAACCCCCAGGCTGCAACCGCGTGCGCGATCATCGAGGTGACCGCTGGAACGTGCCCGGTGGCGGCAGCGGTCGGTGGAGTGCATCTAAACTTCGCTGAGGAGGACCAGAGCTTCGCGGGCGACACGCCGCTGTATCGCGTGGTTCCCGAGCACGGCTATCCCGCGGCGTTTGCCTTCCGGCCGGTAAGCATCTCGGGGCTGACGTTCGTGCTGCGGCCCAAGCTGCGCAGCGGCGGCGACTATGGCGTCACCGTCATCAGCCCGCTCGCGGCGAACACCCCGCCGATCGTCGAGATCAGCTTCGCGACGCTGTGCAACCTCGGCGCCAAGCCCTGGAATACCGCGGTCTCGCCGAAGTTCAACGGCTGCAACCAGCCGGGCGACCCCGACGCCTTCGACGTCGCGTTCCTGACGAACCCCACCGACTGTCCTGGCACCGGTCCGGTGACGCGGGCGCTGGCCGATTCCTACGAGCATCCGGGGGCGTTCACCGCCGACGGCCTTCCCGACGCCGGCGATCCACGCTGGAAGATCAGCGACGCGGTCTCGCCTCCCACCACCGACTGCGGGGATGCGCCGTTCGCGCCGTCGATGACGATCGCGCCGACCAACACGGAGCGCGATGGCGCATCGGGTCTCGACGTCGATCTCGAGGTGCCCCAAGATGGGTTGCTCGATACGGAGGGGCTCGCGACGTCCCATCTGAAGAAGACGGTCGTAGAGCTTCCCGAGGGGTTCTCGGTGAATCCGTCGGCGGCGACAGGGTTGCAGGCGTGCTCGGACGCGCAGATGGCCAAGGAGCGGTTGACCGCCCCGGACTGCCCGGACGCCTCGAAGCTGGGGGCCGTGACGGTGACGTCCCCGCTGGTCGATCAGCCGCTGTCCGGACACATGTATCTCGGCGAGCCGAAGTCGACCGACCCGGCGTCGGGGGAGATGCTGCGGCTGTGGGTCGCTGTGCGCAACGACGAGCTTGGCCTGTCGGCCAAGCTGCCGGGCTCCACGGTGGCCGATCCATCGACCGGTCGGTTGACGGCGACCTTCGACCAGAATCCGCGGGTCCCGTTCGACTCGCTGGAGGTCGATCTCAAGGGCGGCGGCCATGGTGTGCTGGCCAACCCGCGGGACTGTGGCGAGGAGGCCGTCTCGGCGACGTTGTCGCCGTGGAGCGGCACCACGCCCGTAGAGGAGAGCACCGACACGACGATCGGCGGCGACTGCTCGGAAAAGTTCGCTCCGAAGCTCGACGCGGGTAGCTCCAACGGTCAGGGGCGTGGCTCTGGCGGGGTCTATAGCTTCAAGTTCTCGCGTGAGGATGGTGAGCAGTGGCTGCGTGGTTTGACCGCGACACTCCCGAAGGGGTTGCTGGCGTCTGTGAAGGATGTGCCGCTCTGCTCGAACGCTGCTGCCGACGCGGGCAACTGTCCGGCCGACAGCAAGATCGGTGTCGTCGATGCGAAGGCTGGTGTGGGTGATCCGTTCGTGTTGGAGCGCAAGGGCGAGGTGTTTCTGACCGAGGGCTATAAGGGCGGCGAGTACGGCCTGGCCGTGAAGGTTCGTCCGGTCGCTGGCCCGTTCCGCGGCGCGATGGAGCTGTCGCCGATCATCGTGCGTCAGGCGATCCATGTGGATCGCAGCACGGCTCAGGTGACGGCGATCTCGGATCCGTTCCCGATCATCCATCACGGGATCCCGCTTAGGGTGCGTGAGGTCAACGTGCTCGTGAACCGGTCCGGGTTCATGCTCAACCCCTCCGATTGCGCTGCCAAGCAGACCGGCGCTGAGCTGCTGTCGACAGAGGGCACGACCAGCAGCCAAGCCGACCCGTTCCAGGTGTCGGGCTGCGGCGGGTTGGCGTTTGAGCCCAAGCTCGCGTTGAGCCTGACGGGTCGCCGGCAGACGACGACGGGCAAGCATCCCGGCATTCGCGCGCAGGTGACTCAGCAGGGCGTTTCGGAGGCGGGGATCGAGAAGGCTGTGGTGCGGTTGCCGAAGAGCTTGGCTTTGGATCCGAACAATGCGCAGGCGTTGTGTGAGTTCGAGGACGGCACCAAGCCGGATCTTGAGGATCATTGTCCGGCGGGGTCGATCGTGGGGCGTGCGCGGGCCAGGACGCCTTTGCTCAAGGACGATTTGGTCGGGAATGTGTATTTCGTCAAGAACGTTCGCAAGGACCCGACTACCGGGAACTTGATTCGGACGTTGCCGATGATCGTCGTCGCGTTGCGTGGCGAGATCGCGGTCAATCTCCGTGGCGAGTCCGACACGACCAACAGCGGCAAGCTCGTCAACACGTTCAACAACGTGCCCGATGCGCCGATCAGTCA
>CAMLNW010000058.1 GCA_946481495.1 uncultured Actinomycetes bacterium | reverse complement strand
AAAGAGCTGCGCTACGTCACTTTGACGATTCGCCCCTGGCCTTGCGGCCAAATTGGTTCCCCCACGCCCTGAAGGAAGGGCTTTGGCTGGATTGGACGGCGCAATCGTAACAGCGCCTCCGGCGGAACTGTCGCGACGCCGATCGGCGCTAGTTGCTGCCGGCGACCTTGGCGACGTAGTTGGCGACGTCTTGCGCCTCCTGCCCCTCGAGCAGTCCGGCGGGCATCAATCCCTGCCCGGTGCCGCCGTTCTTGATCGCGTTGACGACCCGCTCGGGGGTTACCTCGCCGATCTGGTCGAGGCTGGGGCCGGTCACGCCGCGCGCGTTGACGGCGGCCAGGCTGTGGCAGCTCGCGCAGGTCTGCTTGAAGATCGCCTTGCCGCGCTCCTCGCTGGCGGTCATGCTCTCGGTGCGCAGGGCGCCGACGCCGCCGGCCTCCTCCTCCTTGTTGGCCAGCACGAGGCTCGGCACGACGAGCCCGAAGCCAACATAGATCGCCACGATCGTGACCTTGAAGAGCCGGCTGCCGCGCGTCAGGTAGGCCTCGCGGGCCTCGCTCGGTCCGCCCGAGAACGCCACGAACAGCACGCCGCCGCCGAGCAGCAGGAACGGCAATAGGAACGCAACTACCTCCATCGCGCCGAGACTCTATCCGTCCGCGCCGACGAGAGCCATTTTCAGCCGAATGGCAGATATGCGATTCAACGTCCTGCGGAGCGGGGAGTATCGACTTGCCGGCCGGCGGTAGGGCTGGTGCGGCTGTGTAAATCAGGGGCGGGCCCCACCCACTGGGCGGGGCCCGTTCCGCCTGGCTAGCGGTTTACGAGCCGCAGCTTCCCGAGCGACAGGCGGCGGCCCTGCCGGTTCTCGATGGCGGCGCCGAGGGCGAGAAGGGCAAGCGCACAGGCGATGCTGAGCGCTGCCTCGGGCACACCTATGTCGGCGTCGTTGGCCTCGCCAGGGTTGCCGTCACGCGCGGCCTGCACGGCGGATTCGAGGATGTTGCTCGGCGGCGGATCGCTGGCGTCGGCGAGCAGGTTGCCCTCGACGGTCGTCCCTGAGATCGGTACGTCAGGCGAGTCCTTCGGCTCGGGAGGTGAAGTCGGAGTCGGAGTCGGAGTCGGAGCCGCGGGAATCGGCATCGGGCTCGGAGGCGAAACCGACCCCGTTGATGGCGTGTACGGCGATGGCGAGGAATTGCCCGGCGTCCCGGAGCCAGGCGTTGGATCTTCTGGGTCGGTCTGCTCCTCATCCCCCTTGCCGTCCGGATCGCCGACAGTGATCTTTGCGTAGCCCCTATCGCTGACTCCAGCACCCTCGATGACGGCGGAGACGTGGACCCCGTAGACGCCCTCCTTCTCAGGGAAGTCGTGGACGTACTCCTCGCTGCCAAGACGCGGCTTCTTGTCGTCGGTCAGCCACCAGTAGTAGACGACCGTCTCGCCAGGCCTGTCTCCGCTCGTCTTAGCCCGGAAGGTCACCGTTCCACCGGGCTTAATCGTCTTGCTCTTCGGACTGATCTCGACCCTCAAGCGCTGCTGCGCTCGCTGCAGCAGGGAGATGATTGAGGGGACCGCAAAGAAGTTCCGCGCGGGGATCGCGCTGCCGTCAGCAGTCGGCCAGATGAATCTCATTCGCCCCTGGGCGTCAGCGAAGAAAACTGGCTGAGCCACGCGGTTCTCGACCTGCCCTTTCCTCAGCAAGAGGGATGAACCAGGGCCGCGCGGGATCTCGATCGTCGCGTACTCGCCGTTCGTGCCTGTGGCATCCAGCAAAGCGCGCAGGGACACGCCAGCCGCGACCTTCACCTCTTTGGCGCCCCCGCCGGACAACACCCTGTATGTCTTGTCCGAGACGTCCGGGGGAACCTCATCCGTAGAGATGCTGCCCGGGTTCGACTTACCTGGAGGCTGGATAACGACTTCCACCCCAGCCTGGGCAGCCGCGGTTCCGAAAAACGCGGCTGCGACCACGGCCCCGAGCGAGAGGCAAAACGCCAGTCGGAAGAGGGACGGCATCCGCGGCCATGTTAAGTGAGCCAAACGGACGTCCAACTAGCGCCTGACGAACCCGCTCAGCCAGTCGCGCGGACGGTTGGGCGGTAGCAGCAGGACAAGGACGATCACGATCGCCGTCGCGCCGAAGTAGTTGTAGATCGAGGCCGTTCCCTCGTTGTTGCCGGTCGACGTCTGCCCGAAGGAGAGGCAGGCGAACGTGAACAGCGCGAGCGTGAGCCCCACGAGCAGGACGCTCTTGCGCCGGCTGGGCAGGAACTCGCCTCTGATCAGACTGACCACGAGGATCACGAAGATCGCGAACTCCAGCACCGAGAGGATCGCCCAAAGCGCGTCCACGCCCGGGAACGTCGCGACGAACGTGCCCTCGAACTGCTTCTCGATCCCGGGCGGCGCCTTCCCGTCGCCGTCGAACAGCTTCTCCTTGCCAGAGTAGAAGAACAACACCCCGACGAGGAAGTACACCGACGCGATCGTCAACCAATAGGCGACATCGTCGAAGACGGTCGAACGCTGCTCATCCGGCGATACGGACTCCGTGGTCATCAGACCCCTCCTCCTTGCTCGTTCTCTGCGCAACCTATACCCATCACGGCAGATAGAAAAGGCCCGCCTGAGCGGGCCTTTTCGTTAGCTGGCTATAAGCCGGATTCTGTCGTGAGCAACCATCCGTCTGCCCGTTGCCGCTTGGGGCGGCGCTGGGCGGGCCTTGCGGCTCCTGCGGCCTACCTGGGACTCGGCGAGCAGCGTCGACGTCCCTGCTTGGCCTTGCACCGGGCGGGGTTTACCTGGCCGCCGTGTCGCCACGGCGCCGGTGCGCTCTTACCGCACCATTTCACCCTTGCCGGCGACGGGCGAGCCCGTCGCTTAGGCGGTGTATTTCTGTGGCACTTTCCCGCGGGTTTCCCCGGGTCGGTTCCCCGACCGCCCTGCTCTGTGGTGTCCGGACTTTCCTCGAACGCCGGTTTTCTCTCCGGCGCCCGCGGCTGCTTACCAGCCGAACAAATGTTAGGCGGGAAGCAGCGCCGCGCGATGCCGGTGGTCGCGGGCGACCAGGGCTAAGCGAGCTCGCTGCCGCAGTCGCGACAGCGAATGGGGCCGGATCCCTCCATCCGGCCGTGGCAGACCGGGCACTCGGCCACCCCGTCGGCGCGCAGACCCTCCCAGACGCTGTCGAGCCGCTGCTCGAGCGTGAGCCTGCCGCCACCGACGGGGCGGGCCGGATGCCCGGCCAGACGACGGCGCATCAGGTCGTCGCCCGAACCTCCGCGTAGTGCGGAGCCCTCCCCCCAAGCTTGCGAGAACCGGTCGGTCACCCACTCCGTGGCGGTCGCGGATGTCATGCCGGCCCCTCAGTACTCATGAGACCCTCCGCAGGACACCGACCACCTTGCCGACGATCGCGACCTCCTGGCTGCGGATCGGCTCGTAGGCGTCGTTCTCCGGCTGCAGACGGATGTGGTCGGCCTCCCTGAAGAAGCGCTTGACCGTCGCCTCGGAGTCCTCGCCGACCAGCGCCACGACGATCTCGCCGTCGCGCGCCGTCTCCTGGCTGTGGACCGCGACGTGGTCGCCGTCGTGGATCCCGGCGTCGATCATCGAGTCGCCGGTGATCCGCAGCAGGTAGTCGCCCTGGTCGCCGCCGGCGATCTGCGGAACCTCGACGTACTCCTCGACGTTCTCCTCGGCCAGCACCGGCGAGCCCGCGGCGACCTGACCGACGATCGGCAGGCCCCCCGCCCCGCCGACCGCCTGCTTGGCGCGGTCGACCAGCAGCTCGATCGCTCGCGGCTTGCTCGGGTCGCGCCGCAGCAGCCCGACCTTCTCGAGATTGGCCAGATGGGCGTGCACGGTCGACGAGGACGTCAGACCGATCGCCTTGCCGATGTCGCGCACCGTAGGCGGATAGCCATGCTTGGCCGAGTAGCGCTTGATGAAGTCGAAGATCTCCTGCTGGCGCTTGGTCAGGTTCAAGTCCACGGTCTCAGGCTCCCGTTCTCGCTGGCCGGTTGTCGTCTGATCCGAACATGTGTTCGTAAGACTACCCCCTCGCCGGACGGAATCAAGCCCGAACCCCGCACGGATATACTCACCGCCCCTCGAGCGGCTGTGGCGGAACTGGTAGACGCGCAAGGTTGAGGGCCTTGTGGACAGCAATGTCCGTGGAGGTTCGACTCCTCTCAGCCGCATTACGGAAGGCCCCGCAAATGCGGGGCCTTCTACGTTTCGCGAGGGCTTCCTCGGCAGGTAGTTAAGCCCTGGCGACGGTTATCGCTGGACCAAGTCCACCTGCAGCCCCAAAGTAGCTTGAATGGGTACGCCTGAGGGTCGCCTCCGACGATGACCCTAAGAGCGCAACCTCTATGCCCGCGCGCCCAGCCATCCGGTGCTCGCATGCGCGATAAGCATTCATAGCGGAGGCGACATCGGTCCCAAGATCTTCGACCGCCGCTTCGCCAGTCCGCCGATCGAAGACGATCAGGAAGAGGTGCTCTTCTCGCTTACTCATGGCTCAAGTCTAGAAGAGTCGGAATGTTCAACTGATACCTGGCTTGTCTGTATGTGGTCTGGAGTCGTTCCGCCAAGTCAGGATGACTTTCGCCAAGCTCGACGGCACCGAAAAGGTCGGCGAGCGCCCTAAAGAACGCAAGCACGTTTTCGTCCCCCTCGCCAGCCTTGTAGTTCACGCCGCTCATGCGGCTCTCCTCCTCCACCACGTTCGCCCAACCGTCCTGTCCCAGGGTCCTAAGCTGAACTTCGATCGTGCATCGCTCGTCGCGCACATGCAGATGAACTGCTCGGTAACCGGTCGAACGTGGATTCCGCGCCCAATCTCGAACCCGCCGTACGTCGAGGGAGCGAGTCAATCGCTCCTGGAGCTGATCGACATCGTCCTGTGTGTCCACTACTGCGCGTACCCCTCCGATATCGGCCATGTCCGCCAGCTTGCCAGGCTCCCGTGTCAGCTTCTCGACCGTACTCTCAAACCGCTTGGGCCGATAGGACACGGCGATCACCGTGCTATCACCGAGATCAAGTGGTGGAGCAGCCCTCTCCACGGCCTCGTAGACGTTCAACATGGGACCCACGTGCTCGTCACGCCACCGCTCTACGACACCACGCGCCCACACGTCGTCGGAATCGCGATCCTCGACGAGGGAACTACGCGCGCCCAGACGCATCCGGGCAAATTGGGCTGCGAGATGGTCACCAGCCCGGGATACCTCCCGCTTGCTCAATGACCGCTGGCTGCGCATCGGTTCAGTCTCACGATTTACCCGGATGGCATATGTACCACGCTGCTCGAGGCGCCTATGCGGCGGCCTCGCCGAGGTTGCGTTGGGGGCGCTGACTGGCGAAGGCCCCGCGCGCGGGGCCTTCCGCGTTCAGTGATGCACTACGACGCCCGGCTCACCCGCCCCCTGCTCAGCGTCCAGCAGGTGATATTGGACGGACATTCCCAAAGCATGGGCGTAGCGCTCGATCGTCGAGAGCTTCGTATCGGCGGCCGTTGTCTCGAGACGCGCCAGAGTCGACTGGGAGGTGCCCATGGCAGCGGCAAGCTGCGTCTGAGAGATCATGCGGTTCGTACGCTGAGCCGCTAGAGCACGCAGCAGCTCTCGCCGCCGCCGAGCCACGTCCAGCATCTCCGGGAAATTCGGATTGCGAGCACTGCGCTCGGCAATCATCTCGTCGAGGAAGTCGCGCTCTTCAGCCATGCAGCTAGCTTATCAATGGAATCTCTTTCTTGCTATAGGAGCGTTCTAGTCGCCTCTCCCACGGTGCTCCCAATCCCGAAGCGCTTGGCAATGGCGATCTTCTCCCGCGGCGTGCGGCGGGGCTTCTTCTTGAACGCCTCGAGCGAGAGCAAGACCTGGCCCTTCGCGCCAGGCGCCCTCCTGGTGCTACTGCTCGCTGAACAGCTCGTTAGCGGTCTTCTCGGAGAAGACACGCTCGTAAGTCTCTGCTGAGCGCCGTAGGTGCTCGACACGCCGCGCGTCATCAGTCGGGTTCTTCGTCTCCTCGACGAATCGTCGCGCGTCTGCGCCGGTCAAAGTGACCGGCTGTCCTAGACCACTGCCTACGATTTCGATGGCCATGCGGAGAAAGTACACGTGGAGGACGGTTGATAGGGCTAGGCACCTATTGCGACGATCCTGGCGAGCGATAGGGTCGCCCAGCCCGCAGCGATAGCGAGCGCCACAGCGATGCAGCGATCCCCAACCAACGACACCCTCGTGATGTCCGGCCTCGCCGAGGTGGCGTTGGGGGCGCTGACCGGCTGGCCGTTCTCGTTGGCGGTGTCGGATCCGGAGCGGGCGCGGGAGCTGGGGATCCGCTCGATCCCGCGGCTGCGCCAGTGGCATCTCGACTTGATCGCGCTCGGCAGCCTGCAGGCGCTAGCCGCGAGCGCAGTGCCGGATCTGCCGCGCAAGGTCGCGTGGCCGCTGGCGGTCGGCGCCTGGACGAACGCGAACGCCTTCGCGCCGCTGGTGGCGCGGCCGGAGCTGAAGGAGCATCCGGCCTACAAGGTGGCCGCGATCGCCTCGTTCGTGACGACGAGCTGGGGCTTCACCGGGCTCGCTACGGTCGCGGCGCGACGTGCGTTGCGGCGCCGGCGCGGACGCTGACAGCCGCGCTTCGCTGGAGCTAGAGTCGCCGCATGATCATCTCCACCATGAACGACCTTCCCGGCTACGAGATCGAGGAGGTGTTCGGCGAGGTCTTCGGGCTGACCGTGCGCTCGCGCAACATCGGCTCGCAGATGGGCGCTTCGCTGAAGTCGCTCGTCGGCGGCGAGCTCAAGGGCATGACGAAGATGCTCGCCGAGGGCCGCCAGCACGCCACCGACCGCCTCGTCGAGGAGGCCGAGAGCAAGGGCGCCAACGCGATCATCGCCTTCCGCTTCGACACGTCCGAGCTCGGCACCACCTGGACCGAGATCTGCGCCTACGGCACCGCCGTGCGCGCGACGAAGCGGTCCTAGCGGCCGCGAACGGTCACCTTCACGGTCCGCGAGACGCCCTTCTCGTAGGGGTAGGCGGCCTCGCGGGCGACGAGCGCCCGGAACTCGTAGCGGCGCAGGCCGGTCGTCGCGGTGAAGCGATAGCGGTGCTTGAACACGCCCTTGGCGTTGGCGCGCGGGGTGGCGAACGTGCGCCACTCGCGGCCGACCCTGGCCTGTAGCGCGACCAGCTTCCCGGCCTTGGGGATCGGCTTGCCGAGCAGCCTGCCGGTGAAGCGGACGGCCTGGCCGTTGCGCAGGCGACGGCGGTCGACCTTCAGCCGGGCGGCGGCGTTGACCTTGGTCGTGAGCTGGGCGTCGGCGGGACGGACCGTGTTGGTGCCGTCGTAGCGGTAGCGGACGGTGCGCGAGGGACCTGCGGGGATGGTGAAGCGAAAGTTGCCCTGGGCGTCGGTTCTGGCGACGCCGAGCTTTACGAACGGCCCGCCCGATTGCGGCTGCCCCTCGATGACGATCGGTGCATCCGCGATCGGCATGCCCTGGGTCGTGACGAGACGCCCGGTCGACTCCGCCCGCTTGCCGTGCTTCAGCTCGAGCGACGTCACCGCCTTCGCCTTCTTCTGTCGGCACTTCGGGCGAGCTGCCCGCTTGCGGCGCTGCTGCTTCTTCGCCGCCTTTGGACAGCTCTTTGGCTTGGCTGTCGCGGTGGCGCTGAGGTTGGCCGAAAGCCGCACCGGCATCGCCAGCGTCGCCTTCGAGCCATCGGTCCATCTGTCGATCACCGCCTCATTGCCCGCCACGTCGCTGACGACAGCACGCACCTCGTAGCGCCCCGACGACAACGTCAGGTCGTCCAGACGCGCCGACAGCACTCCACCGGCCCGCGTCGTCACCAACCGCCTAAAACCACCCTCCCCCTCACGCCGATACTCGATCGCCCCATCCGCAATCCCAGACGTCGCATCCTCCACATCCACCCTCAAAGCCCGCGGATCCGCCGCATCCAGCGTCCGAAACGCCCCCACCGGAGCCGTCCCATCGATCTTGAACCCCACCTCCTTCTCAACCGACCCATTGCCAGCCGCATCGAAGGCGCGGTAGGTGAGCGTGTGGTGGCCGTCGGTGGTGACGTCGATTGTCGCTCGATCCCCACGAACCTCTTCAACGACACCGCCGTTGAGACGAAAGGTCACGTGACCACCCTCTGAAATTGGGCGATCTACAGACGCCGGGCTTACCCCGGAGAGACCAAGCTGGTCGAAACTGGTGATCTCGGCGTGAAGAGGTCGCGTCTGCCAAACATCAGCATCAGGGATGCCTTCTTCCACTACCGACGGCGCGCTCCGGTCGACCTTGATTAACGCTGTACCAGCGCTCGACGACGGCACACCAGCACCGGAAACCGCGATCGCACGAACCGTCGTAATACCTTCGGGAAGCTCACCCAAGACGTAGTCAGGGGCTTGACCACTCACCTCCGTTGAGCTGTCGGGATAGGAGCCGTCGGCGGTAACCGAGTACCCCGCAATGCCGGAGATCGGGTCGACATCGTCTGCTAGGTCGAGAGACACCGCCAAGTTCTGCGCCTGGATCTCGCCAAGCCATCGACTCGGAGCCTCGATCTGCGCTGCCCCCGGAACGCCGTCGTCGAACTTGAGCGCCACAACATCTGAAGCGTTGTCCGAATCCACGTTGCCAGCGGAATCCTCAAACCACAGCCGGATTTCGTACGCGCCCGGCTGTGGGACATCGGCCTGCAACACCTCATCGCCGTTCCAGGCCGTGCTCTCCTCCACACAGGGGCCGTCCGGTAGCGGACAGACTTCGTAGTGGATGATCACATTGGGCGCGTGGATCTCGGGAGCTTCGTCCCAGCTCACTACGAAGTCATTGACGCTTCTCCATCCCCCATCTCCATCCACCACGACACCAGACGGAGCCAGCGGTGGAGTGTTGTCCAACTTGACAGTTTTAACTTGCTCGTCGTTAGCACCTCCAGCGTCATCCGCACGAACGCGCAAAGTCGCTGGGCCGTCCTCGAAGGCTCCCGTGTTGATGGCCCAAGTCCCGTTCCTAGCGAGAGGACATGGACGTAGCTCCACGTAGCGGCCGCCAATCTCCGAACACGTCGACGGAGATTCAACTATCGACGTACCCGCAAGGCTGGCAGTTACCTCAGCTAGCCCTCCACCCAGATCCGTTGCTCCGACGGAAAGATTCCGCACTCCTCGAACCCACCCATCAGACAGCAAGTCTCCTCCAGGGGCGGCGACTACCGGAGCTTGCAGATCCTCCAAGGTGAACTCGAACGAACGACCGCGCACTCGGAGATCGCCCGTAGCTGATTGCGCACAACCAGACGGACTGCTGCAGCCGAGAAAGTATCCAATCCGCTCAGCGCTGAATCCAGCATCAGCCGCATCCCATCCAACACTGACCGGTCCCTGAGAACCAGAAGGCGCTTGCCATGTGGAGCCTCCAAGGGAACCGCGAAATATTTCGTCGCGGTCTCCTACCCCGCTGGCAAATTGCTGGGCCTCAGCGTAGGGCTCCATACCGGGCACGCAGCAGCTAGCCAGCGTTCCGAAGAAGCCCGAGAACCGAATGAACGCCGTGCCTGAAGGCGCGGACGTGACATAGCCGGCTGAGGCAGAGTCCGGATAGGTTTGGGTACCACCGATGCCACTAGTCCTTACGGCTAGTCCGAACTCGCTACAGCCACTATTCGCATGCTGAATGGGCGCCGGAACGCCCGCGCTCTGCCACGAGAATGAGCTGGTTGTGATCGAACGTTCGTAGTTGCATTGGTGGACCGAATAGGTACCAGCGGCAGCTGGGCGCTCGCTGGCCACGCCCAGGAGCGGAACAACCAGGATCAGAGCAAGCATCGTGATCCAGCACCGGGAGTTAAAGCGAGCCGGTAGTCGCACAGCGTTGGCCTCCTGCCTCGTCATGGTCGCTAGTCCTCGAACCCGAACTCGGTGGGTTGGGTGGGGGTTGTTGGTTGTGGGGGTGCTGGGGTTGGCTGGATTGGTTGGGGTGTTGGTGCTGGAGGTGGCGGTTGGGGCGTGGTGGTCTTCTTCGGCTTTGGCTTGGGACGGATGCGGGGCTTGGAGGGGCGGGACGGTTCGGGGTTGGCTGCTGGGGCGACCGCGGGTAGCGGGTTAGCCGCCTGGGGAGTAGCGGCTGCCCGTGAGGACTCTGGAGTGGAGACCGCCTCATAGGTTCCGTAGGCGCCGCCACCTACGGCGAGGGCTCCGACGACGGCTACGACAGCCGTGCCGGGGCGAGGTCCACTAGCGAGGAGCGAGGGATCGGCGGCGCGGACGTAGAGCGATGTGGCTTGTTGCTTGGCGGTCTCAAATGCCTGCGAGAGCTGGTTGCGGGCATCTGAGGCGAGCTCTGCCAGGTGGGTAAGCGGAGCGTCGCCAGGATCGATGGCAAGTACTGGCAGCGGAAGCAGGGCCGCGGCGCCACGGACAGTCCGACAAACCTCGGCGTAGAGGGCCGCAACGTGGGGATCTGACTCGAGCAGACGCTGGGCCTCCTCGCGCTGGCGACGGCTTGCGATTCCGACGCGCCGCTCACCGTCTCGCGTGACCTCGACGAGGCATGCGACGAGCAGGCTGCGGGTGCGGCGCGACCATTGGCCGCTGTCGAGCTCCTCGACGCGCTCGGCAAGGGCGGCGGCGCCTTCCTCCGCCAGCCGCCGGTATTGACGCGTGCTCAGGCCGAGGGCGGCACGCACCTCGGAGCCGCTGAGCTGGAGATCCCAGCGCAACTTCAAGACGTCGCGCTGGCGATCGTCCAAGGTGTCGAGCAGGCTGCGCGCGATCCGCGCCTGGTCACGAGTGACGACCTGCTCGTCGAGCGGCGGCTTGTCGTCGGACAAGGCGGCGAAACGAGGGTCGTCGGGCCCAACCGGGGTCGGGATCTTGTTGCGGCTGAGGACGTGCAGCGCCTCGGCACCAGCGGTCGCGAGCAGGTAGGCGCGCAGCGACTCGATCTTCTCGCCGCGCTCCCGCTTCGCGAGCACGCGGGCCCAGGCATCGTGGTAGATCGCGAGCCGCTCGTCCGCGTCGAGACGCGGAAAGCGCTTGGCAAGCAGACCGAGCACAGCTGCCCGATGACGCTCGTACTCGCGCTCTGGTGAGTCTCCCCCCAACCCTCTCATGACGCGAAGGATCGGTTGCCAAAAAGCAAAGCTTTAGGCCAGCTGGCCAGATATAGACGAAATCGTTTCCAAGCCGTCGCACTCACGTACGGCTATAGGGAGCGTTCGGCCTAAATCACCCCCCCCTCTTCGCAAGAACACCGACGCCGGCGGCGACAGGCCCGGAGGGATGGGCGCGGTGTCGCCGCCGGTGAGCGAGAGCTCCTACGGGCTCTGGGCGGGCCTACTCACGGGGAGGGTTCGGTCCGTTTGAAGGCCCATAAGCCCGTACGCCGGTGGTTTTCGACTCGACAAGCGAGCCGAAACTGACTCGACAAGCGAGCCGAAACTGAGTCAGATGGAGCGCCGTCAGCGACGACGGTGGCTAGAACGACTGCGCGCGGCGGACAACCCGCCACGACCGTCACCCCTCCACCGTCAATCGCACCCTCCATCTGCCTCTATGCATGATACATCCGACACGAGATCATGTCAATTGGCAAGCCCTTGGAACCAGATGAGAGGTAAACTTGGGCCCTGCCACGGGTGCTGCTAACGGCAACCTTCAGGAGGGTCAATGGCCACGGTAATTCTGGTGCTCACGCTTGCCGTACCAATCATCGTCGTCGCGCTTCTCTGGCTAGCCGCTCGTCACCACAGCAAGACCTGGGGCGACAAGCCGGGCGTCATCGAGTCAGAGACGGACTTCAAACCCAAGATCTGGCTCGGGCAACAGCGGAACAACTAGCGAACCCGCCAAGGGCTGTCGGAAAAGCACCAATCACCGCTCCCCCTGCCCCACCAGCTTGCCCAGCTTCCTCAGCCCGCGGCTGACGCGCTGGCGGATCGCCTCCTCGCTGACGTCCTGCATCTGCGCGATCTCGGCGTAGTCACGGTCTTGGATGACCCTGGCGACTACCGCGGCGCGTTCCTCGTCGGAGAGGTCGTCCAAGCCGGCGACGACATCCGACATTGAGGAGTCGACGCGTGCCTCGGCGAGATCCCATGCCTCGTCGCTGTAGCCGCGCGTGGTCATCCCGACCTTGCGCCGGGTCGCGTCCTCGACGCCGCCGAGGCGGTTGCTGGCGAGCATCGCGATCCGCGCGATGCCGAACAGCCAGCGCCGGCCGTCGCCACGGGTCGGGTCGAA
>CAMLNW010000057.1 GCA_946481495.1 uncultured Actinomycetes bacterium | reverse complement strand
GCTGAAGAAGGACGGCAGCGTCTTCACGCTGTATGCGCGCGTCGCGGACGAGCAGCGAACCTTGGAGCGCGAGCGCGAGGTCTTCGACGAGCCGGCGGGCCTGCCACTGCGGGTCGGCTCCGTCGGCCATCAGGCCACCGAGGCGCTGCTCGAGGCCGGCGACGTGGGCGTCGAGGCGGGCGTCGGAGCCAGCGGCGAGCTTGACCTCGGCCAGGAAGGCCGGCAGGCCCTCGGGCTCCTTGGCCATCGCGCGCAGCACGTCGAGTGCGGCGACGTTGCCGGAGCCCTCCCAGATCGAGTTCAGCGGGCTGTCGCGCAGCAGGCGCGGCATTCCTGACTCCTCGACATAGCCGTTGCCGCCGAGGCACTCGAGCGCCTCGAGCGCGTGCTGGGGGGCACGCTTGCAGATCCAATACTTCGTGACCGCGGTCGCGAAGCGGCGGAACGGTGCGTCGGCCTCGTCGTAAGCGCGGGCGATCCGCAGCGCGTTGGCGGTCGCCGCCTCGGACTCGAGCTGGAGGTCGGCGAGCACGTTGCGCATCGCCGGCTGGTCAGCGAGCAGCTTGCCGAACACCGAACGGTGGCGGGCGTGATGGACGGCCTGGGACGTGCCCCAGCGGATCGACGCGGCCGAGCCGAGCAGGCAGTCGAGCCGCGTGTGGTTGACCATCTGGATGATCGTCTGGACGCCGCGGCCCTCTTCGCCGACGAGGCGGGCGGGGAGCTGGTTGAACTCGACCTCCGACGACGGCAGTGAGCGCGTGCCGAGCTTGTCCTTGAGCCGCTGGATGCGGAAGCCCGGCTGGCCGCCCTCGCGGCTCGGGCCCTCGATCATGAAGCAGGAGATGCCCGCGTCGGTCTGGGCGAGCGTCAGGAAGATGTCGCACGGCGGGTAAGAGCAGAACCACTTGTGGCCGGTGATCTCCCACCAGCCGTCGCCGATCGCGGTTGCCGTCGTGGTGTTGGCACGGACGTCGGAGCCGCCCTGCTTCTCGGTCATCGCCATCCCGGCGAGCGCGCCGCCGTCGTAGCTCGGCTTGACCAGGCGCGGCTCCCACTCGGCCGCCAGCTCGGCGTTCTCGCGCAGCGCGGGGACAACTGCATGCGTCATCGAGACCGGGCACATCACGCCGGCGTTGACCTGCGACCAGGTCATGAACAGCGCCGCGCGCACGACGTGGGCGCCGGGCTGAGGGTCGCGCCATGGCAGGCCGTGGCACTCGCGCTCGATCGCCTGGCGCAGCAGCCAGTGCCACGACGGGTCCAGCTCGACCTCCTCGACACGATTGCCGTAGCGGTCGTGGGTACGCAGGATCGGCTCGTTGCGCTCTGCCCGCTCGGAGTGGGCGAGCGCCTCTGGGCTGCCGGCGAGCTCGCCGGCGTCGCGCAGGCGGTCGACTCCCCAGCCGCCACCCTCGCGCTCCAGCGCCTCGCGCAACGCGGTGTCCGCGTCGAAGACGTTGTAGGGCGCGAGCGGCGGCGCCTGGTTGAAGACGTCGTGCGTCGAGTGCTTGGGGGCGGAATAAGTGCTCATCCGCCCCCAAACGCTACTTCAGCTTCAGCTTCGTTACCACCCCTCCGTGATCCGACGCCCAGAGACCGGACTTGGTGCGGCTGTTGGCCGGATTGGTGCCGACGATCTTCGCGTTGAGCGGCTTGACCTTGCCTTTGCCGAAGATCTGGTCGATCCGATGGTCGAACGGACTCGGCTTCGGCGGATCGGTCAGCGAATCGGTCTTCAGGCAGCACTCGTAGCCCGGCTTGCTCTTGTAGAGCCACGGCCACGTGTCCTTGAGGCCCGACGCGGTCAGGACGTCCCACGCCGCAGACGATGCGCCGGCGGCGTCGTTGGGGTCGGAGTTCATGTCGCCGACGACGATCACGCGCTTGCCCTTGACCGGACCGCCGGCTGCGACGAGCTCGGTCGCCTGGGCGACGCGGGTCGCCTCGAGATAGGCCTCGAGGTGGGTGTCGATGAAGCGGAACGCCTTGCCGTTGAGCTTGACGTCGGCGTAGGCGTAGCCGCGCTTGACGTTGAAGACGCCGCCCTGGGTCGGGAACGGAATCGTCGCCGTGTAGTTGGCGCCGCCCTTCTTGGTGACCTTCAGCCCCTTGCGCGCCTTGTTGACGAGCACGACGTCGCGCATCGTCAGGCGGACGTCGAAGCCCTCGCTGCTGGCGCCCTCGATGTCGGCCTCATTGGTGGTCCGCACGGCGGAGTACTTCAGGCCCTTCTGCTTCAGCGCCTTGAGCAGCAGCTTGACGTAGTCGTACTCGACCTTGGTCGCGTTCGGCGTCGTCGATCCGTCGCTCGGACCGGTGCGCCAGAGCGCGGCCTCCTGGAGGCCGATCAGGTCCGGCTTGGTCTGCTTGATCTCCTGCGCGATCAGCTTCGAGCGCGCCGGGAAGTTCGTCGCCTTGACCTGGTTGAAGCCCGCGGTCACCGCGGCCTTGAAGGCGTCCGGGTTCGGGGCGGTCGCGATCTTGATCAGATCGGTGCCGAGATAGAGGTTGCGCGTCATCACGGTGACGTTCGAGTCGCTCTTCTTGGCCTTCGCCTTCTTGGCCTCGGCGGCGGGAGCGATCGCGGCGAGCGCCGTGACGGCGAGCAGGGCGGCCAGTAAGCGGCGCCCGAGCGTGCGATTCATTTTGTGGCGTTCCTTCCTGCTGTTTACGGGGCAGCAGGCGCCTCCCACCGGTCAGGGTAGTGGCAACAGCGCCTCCAGGGCGCCATTTACCCGTTTCGCCGTTCGATCCCACGTGAACTCCGCCGATCGCGCATGGCCGGCGGCGGTCAGGCGATCGCGCGTGGCGGGGTCGGTGGCGGCCGCGACGCAAGCCGCGGCAAAGGCGGAGGGGTCGTCGGGATCGGCGTAAAGAGCGGCGTCTGCACAGGTCTCGGGGAGAGCTCCGCGGGTTGTGGTCACTACCGGCGTTCCGGCGGCCATCGCCTCGAGGCAGGGCAGGCCGAAGCCCTCGTAGAGCGAGGGCAGCGCGAACGCCGCGGCGCCCGCATAGAGAGCCGGGAGGTCGGTCTCGGGGACGTAGCCGAGGCGACGGGCGCTCGTGGAGCGGTCGTCGCGCATATAGCCGCGGGCGCCGCCCGCGATCACGGCGTCGAGGCCGGCGGCCGTGAGCGTAGGAGCGATCGTGTCGAGCAGGCCGAGGTTCTTGCGGGCGGTCGCGGTGCCGACGGCGAGCACGTAGGGGCGCTGGTCGAGACCGAGGCGACGGAGCAGGGGAGCCGGGTCCGGGGCGGCGCCGAACGCCGGGTCGACGCCCATCGGGACCGCGACGATGCGGTCGGCTGGCATGCCGAGCAGCTCCGTCAGCTGATCGCGAACGAACTCCGAGGGTGTGATCGCGAGTTGTGCGCGACTGGCGATCGCGCGCAACAGTGCGCGGTGCCAAGCGCCGTAGGCTCGGCCGTACCAGCGCGGCTCGACCAGCGGCGCGAAGTCGTGGATCAGTACCGCGTTGCGCCGGCCGGCGATCGGAGCGGTGTTGGCGGGCGAGAAGACGATCTCGGCGCCGCGGGTCGTGAGCGGCAGAGCCAGCTGCTCCCAGGCATGGCCGGCGCGGTGGGCGAGTGCCGTCGGTGGTGCGACGATGCGGTAGCGGTCTGGCGCGAGCGCCGGCAGGCGCGTGACCAGCTCTCTGGTTACGCGCTCGACGCCGCCGACCTCGGCGCGGACGGCGGCGCGTGCGTTGATCGCGATCGGCGCGGTCACCGTCGCTGCTTCCCGCCGCGTCGCGCTGCGACGTCCTCGACGAGTGCCGCGAAGCGCTCGCGGCCGGTCGCGCGATCGAAGTGCGTCTCGGCACGCATCCGCGCGGCTCGGCCCAGCTCCGCCGCACGGCGCACGACGTCGACTAGCGCGGTCGCTGCCGCTTGCGCGTCACCCGGTGGATAGAGGACGCCGCAGCTCTCGTCGACGATCTCCAGCGGGCCGGCGGCCGCGGGGGCGACGACGGGACGGCCGCTGGCGAGCGCCTCGACGAGTGCCATCCCGTACGGCTCGCGATCGGCGCAGTGGAGCAGGCAGGCCGCGTCGGCAAGCGCCGCCGGGACGTCCTCGACTCGACCGGCGAAGTCGACGCGGCCGGCGAGGTCGGGCTGCTCGGCACGCTGTCTCAGCCGTGCGAGCAGCTGGTCACCCGATGCGGCGAGCGGGGCTCCGGCGACGCGCAGCCGTAGCTCGGGCAGCTGACGCGCGGCAAGTGCGGTCGCCTCGAGCGCCAGGTCGGGCCGCTTCCAGTCGACGATCGCGCCGAGGAGGAGAACGGTCGGCGCGAGAGTATGCCGCTCCCCGGGTGGCTCGGGTCGCGCGAAGCGCTGGAGATCGACGCCGGCGCGGACGATCTCGATCGGCGCCTTGAGCCGCCCAGCACTCTGGAGGTCGTCGGCGATCGCCTGGGACAGCGCGATCGTCAAGTCGGCGCGACCGGCGGCGGCGCGCACGGCGTGGCCGACGAGCGGACCGGGCAGGAGGTCGTTGTGCTGGAAGACGAGCGGCAGATGGGGACGTATGGCGGTAAGCCCCGCCGCGCATGACAACAGCGGGCGCATTCCCCAGGCGACGACTACGTGAGGACGGTGCTTGGCGACGATCCGGCGCAGCTCTCGCGCTTGCGAGGCAATTCTCAGCGGCATCGCGATGCGGTCCCTCGCACGTGCGCGCAGCTCGACGCGGCGGGTGGCGAGCGTGACGACCTCGATCCCGGCGGCGTGCGCAGCGGCGGCCAACGGTCCCTCTGGGCAAGCGAGTGCGACCGGTCCGGGGAGCGCCGTAGCGTGGTCCAACAGGATTCGCTCCGCGCCGCCGAGCAGCGATGTGTAGCTGACGAAAAGCGCCTGCGGGGGCGTTGACACTCCAGCCGAACCTACCATTGGCACAGGCACCGATGAGCGAATCGACTCCCACCCTCACGGTCGCCGTCTGCACGCGCGGCCGGCCGGACAAGGTGCGGGCGACGCTCGACGCGCTCGATCGCGGCGCACCCGGCCTGCCGCTGATCGTGATCGACCAGGGCGCGTTCCCCGACGGAGCACTGGCGGAGCGGGCGGCCGCCGACAACCGGATGCGCGTGCTGCACGACAGTGGCCGCGGGCTGTCGCGTGCGCGGAACATCGCGCTGGCGGCGGTGGAGAGCGAGTGGATCGTCTTCGCCGACGACGACTGCCTCGTGGACGAGGACTTCGGCGCCGCGTTGCTGGCTGAGATCGCCGCTCATCCCGAGGCCGACTGGATAGCTGGCGACGTGCGAGCCAGTTCCTCGCCCACTGCGGACGATGACCTTCCGCCGGTGACGACTTTCCCCGTCGACAGGCCGCTGATCCGGCGCGGTGGCCGCACTCTGCCTGGAGCGATCGGCTTCGGGGTCCTCTTCTGCGTCCGTCGCTCGACCGCTGATCGGCTCGGTGGGTGGGACGAGCGGCTCGGCCCCGGCGTCTCCGATCTCCCGGCCGCCGACGACATGGACTTCAATCACTGCCTGTTGCGCTCCGGCGGCACGGCCGTCCTGTCGCCCGCCGTGTGCGCCGTCCACGACCAGTGGCGCTCGCCCGACGAAGTCGTCGAGCTCCAGCGCGGCTACTCGCGCGCCTGGGCCGGCTTCGCCTGCAAGCACCTCGGTCGCAACGCCGGCGGCGGCCTCCGTCTCTGGGCCTGGGGCCTCGTCGACGTCCTCAACATGGCCGCCAGCGCCGCCCGCCGCCGTTCCCCACTCCGCGCCCGTATCGCCCTCGCCAAGCTCCACGGCCTGCTCGACGGCACCGCCCTCGGCCTCCGCCGTCGCTGGTGAGCTAGCTGGCGACGGGCCGGCAGGCGGCGCGGAGGTTCCGAAGCAGCTCCTTCGCCGAAGGGGTCTCGTCGAACGCTGCGATCGCCTCGTCGACGTCGCCGCCGGCGGCCTCCAGCATGTCGACGTCGCCCGATCGAATTGCGTCGTCGAATCGCCGAAGCGCGTCGACGACATCCTCGAGCGCTTCTCTCTCCTCGGGGATGATCAAGGCGTTGCGACATGCCCCGTCGGAGACCTCGCGCTCGATCGTCGGCTGGCTGCGCTCCAGGGTCTCGTGCAGTCGCTCCATCGTGGTGGTGAACGAGGCAAGCAGCTCGCTGCACTCCTCTGCGGTCGCGCAGTCAAGATCTCCGAGCGCCGCCAGGCTCTCAGCCAGCTGCACGCATCCGCTGACCACCGCATCCAGCAGCGGATCGCGTCTGTCGACCTGCCGGCATGAGCGGGCGGTGCCGGCAAGCAGCCGACGGGTGGAATCGGTGTCGTTCGAGCCGGCCAGCCGGTCAAGTGGGACCTGATCCCGGTAGAGACGCTCGAGCTCGGCGTACTGCCTCGGAGTCAGCGTCGTGGTGGAGGACTCCCCAGCCGGTTCGTCCGACCCGCATCCGAGCGCGAGCGTGCAGGCGAGGACGCCGACTGCCGCCGCAAGGATTGCCCTGGCCTGCATCGCGGCAAGGATACGGATGGAGAACTGCTCGTACGCTCAGCGCCGGGCGCAGCGGGTGGCGACCGAGGCTTTGACGCGGCAGCCCTCGAGGCGGAGGGCGGTGGTGCGGAAGACGTCGAAGGCGGGCTTGGGAACGATCTTGCCGGAGGGGAGGCGGTGGCGGAGGCCGGCGAAGAAGAAGATCGAGCTGTTGGGGCGGTCGTTGGTGACCCACGTGTAGTAGTAGACGTTGGCCAGGTGGAGGCGCTTGCGGTTGCGGGCGAGCAGGGGAAGTGCCTTGCGCAGGCGAGCGGCTTGGCCGCGGCGGTCGGTCGAGACGCCGACACCCTTGACCTTGCCCTTCGAGGACGGCCAGCCGAACTCGGTGACGGTGACCGGCTCGCGGCGGTCGCCGTACTTGGACATCACCTTGCGAACGCGGTCGAGGATCGTGATCACGCCTTCGGGTGGCTTGGTGTAGGGGTGGATCGCGACTTCGTCGAAGAGGCGGCGGGCGCCGCGCACGCGGTAGATCTGCTCGAGGTCGGCCCAGCTGACGTTGGCCAGTCCGGCGAGGACGATGCGCGCGCCCGGGTCGGCGGCCTTGATCGCCTGGCGACCTGCGCGCAGCAGCTTCACGTAGCCCGGCGCCCACTTGCGCTCGGTCCACGAGTAGCGCAGGTTCGGCTCGTTCCAGAGCTGCCACTTGCGGATCGGGCGCCGTGGCAGGGCCGGGTTCTCGGCCCAGAAGCTGCCACGGGGTCCGTAGCGCTTGACGAGTGCGCGGGCGAAATTGGCAAAGCTCGCTGTGCCCTTCGGCGGCGAGCCGAAGACACCTGGACGCTTGGCCGCCCAGCCTGGGGCAGTGGTCACGTTCGGCAGCAGCGTCAGGCCGCGCGCGGCGGCGCCGGCGACCATCGGGTCGAAGCGCGTGAAGGTCGTCGGCACGCCGCCGACGTCGACGAACTCCGCGCGCTGCGCCTCGGGTACCTGAGCGGAGCTGCGGTAGGGCTGGCCGTCGACCCAGTGGAAGGCGAAGCGGACGCTCTCCACTCCGCTGGCCACCATCACGTCCATCTCCTCGGCCGGGTCGTAGCCCGGGGCGTTCATCGGGCCGTCGATCATCACGCCGGCGAAGCCGAACGGCACGCGCGCGACGGCTTGCGAGGCGATGGATGCCGTGACAACGGCTGCCACGAGGAAAGCGAGCGCCAGACGGAGGGATTTAGGCATCGTTGCTGTGAACCCAGCCTCGGAGGGAAAGCTGCGCTATCGGCTAGCGGCGAGCATGCCGCCGGCGGCACGGCAACGCAAGGGCCAGTCCGCCGGCCGTCGCGAAGGCGAGACCGACTGCCGCTAGGGCCAGCGGCTCGGCCCCGGTGTGCGGCAGCGTCGCCTCCGGTGCGGCGCTGGTCTCGCCGGCGACGCCCGACGTCGTGTCGTCGGAGCCGGCCGTCGGTGCCGGAGTGACGGGCGCCGAGGTCGGCGTATCGCCATCCCCTTGCGAAGAGGGCGACTGTTGTCCGGACTGACCGCCATCGGTGACGAGCGGGTCGGCGTACTGGCGATCGCCGGCGCTCTGAGCCACTGCGGCGGTCGTCGGTGCCAAGGTCAGGACCGCGAACACCGCCACGACTGTCGCGCTCGTCCGACGCAGCGCTCCGCATCCGTCCATAACGGCGAGGGTAGCGATGTACGAAGTGGATAAACCCATGTTTCGTGGCTTCACATCGTGCATACACTCGAACTGTGCGTATGCCGACAAGACCCGGTTCTCATACCCGGGTCGCTCTGGTCCATGACTTCCTGATCGGGGTCCGCGGCGCTGAGCGCGTCTTCTTCGAGATCTGCGACCTCTATCCGGAGGCCGATGTCTTCTCGCCGATCTACGACGAGCAGGGGACAGAGGGTCGCCTCGCCGATCGCAACGTCCAGAGCTCGTTCTTGCAGGCCGTCCATCCCGGCAAGCGGACGTTCCGTGGGCTGCTGCCGCTCTACCCGGCGGCGATCCGCTCGTTCGACCTGTCCAGCTACGACCTCGTGATCTCGAGCTCGAGTGCCTGGGCGCACGCCGCCCGGCGCGCCGACGACGCAACCCACGTCTGCTACTGCCACAACCCGTTCCGCTACGCCTGGAACGAGCGCGACCGCACGTTGGCCGAGCGCCGCGACCCGGTCAGCCGCGCGCTGCTCGACTCCTTCCTCGGCCGCTGGCGCGACTGGGATCGCACCGCCGCCACCCGCGTCGATCGCTATGTGACGAATTCGCGCACCACGCAGCAGCGGATCGCCGACTGCCTGAAGCGCGAGTCGACGGTCGTCTATCCGCCGGTCGGCACCCATCGCTTCGCACCGGGCGAGCCGCGTGCGCACTACGTACTGCTGTCGGCATTGATGTCGCACAAGCGGATCGACCTGGCGATCGAGGCGTTCAACCAGCTCGGGTTGCCGTTGGTCGTCGTCGGCGACGGGCCGGACGAGTGCCGGTTGCGTTCGCTCGCCGGTCCGACGATCAGGTTCGCCGGGCGAGTCGACGACGAGCGGGCGGCGCAGCTACTGACCAGCGCGCGGGCGGTCGTCGTGACGTCGATCGAGGAGTTCGGGATCGCCGCGGTCGAGGCTCAGGCGGCGGGGCGGCCGGTGATTGCGGCAGGTGCCGGCGGCGCGTTGGAGACCGTGGTCGAGGGCGTCACCGGCACGCTTTGGAACGGTGGCGCGCAGGAGCTCGCGGCCGCTGTGGTGGATTTCGACGCGCTGTCGGTGGATCCCGTCGTGTGCGTGGCAAATGCTCGCCGCTTCGATACGGAGATCTTCCGCGAGGCATTCCCGCGTGAGGTCGACGCGGCGTTGCTCGAGCGCCACGGAGTCGGCGCACAGGCCAACGGAGCCAACGGAGCGTCCAATGGGCACGGCGGGGCGAGCGCTCAGCGGCCGGCGCGGGGAACGAGGATCTCGTAGTCGCCAGCGCGGGTGAGGAGGCGGTAGCGGTCGGCCACCCACCTGTCGAGGATGCGCACGCCAGTCGGACGTCCACGCAGGTTCGGCTCGCGCTCGACCGACGCGCGGTCGGTCCAGCGCACGATCGCGCGCGGCCGGTCGCGTGTCAGCTCGGCGACGAGCGCCCGCTGATCGGGCGCCGACGTCTGGATCGCGTAGTCGTGGCGGGTCGGGTTCGGGCGACCGGCGACGAGATAGACGAGCGGCTGGTTGAAGCGGACCAGGTCGGAGCGGCGAGTGATCGTGTAGATCGGGGCGTCGGGCGGGATCTCGTCGTCGACGACCGCCGCCATCCGGGCGAGCGCCCGCGCCTCGGCCGGTGGAGCGTCGGCGCCGTCGGCGATCGGCAGGTCGATCGTCGCCAGCTCGGGTGGGCGCAGCAGGGCGGAGAGGCGGTTCGCGGATCCGTAGACGAGCAGGAGGGCCAAGACGGCGGCGGTGAGTGCGACGGCGATGCGAGGTGGTCGCGGCCAGCCGTGCCTCGCGCTCGACTGCGTCCAGCCCCACGCGACCGCGGGCGGCAGCGCCGCAGCCAAGACGACGATCAGCGGCGTAGCGTGGAACTCGTCGCTGCGCGACAGCAGGTAGGCGAGGCAGCCGCCGCCGAGCACGGCGAGGGCGGCCGTGCCCTGCCGGACGCGACCCTCGACATAGGTTCGCCAGCCGCCGATCAGGACGAGCAACGCCAGGCCCGCGACGGCGACCAGCGGCGCGTAGAAGCCGAGCAGGTCCTTGCCGTCCTCCGCCGCGGCACCGGGTGGCCATGCGCGCAGCGGACCGTCGTAGGAGAGCGGGAAGGGCAGCGTCCAGTAGTCGCGCTCGCGCAGCGACGCGCCGACGAGCGCGTCGTAGAGGTCGGCTGGCCCGACGGCGATCAGGAACGGGAGATAGGCGAGCAGCCCGAGTCCGATCGCGGTCGCCGCGTAGAGGGCGGCGGCGCGCGCTCGCGTCCCGGCCGGTCCGGCGCGCAGCGCCAGCGCCGTGACGACCGCCGCGCCGGCGTAGAGGCCGAAGTCGAGTCGCCAGGCGGCGGCGAGCGCGGTCAGCAGTGCGGCGAGCAGGGTTGCCTTGCGGCTGTCGTCGCGGATCGCCGCAAGGACGGCCAGCAGCGCGAGCAGCAGCGCCGGCGCGAACGGCGTGGCGCTCGTCGGCTGGGCCATCGCGCAGGCCGCGACCAGCCAGCCGGCGAGCGCCAGCCAGGCCGGGGCGCCTTCGCGCCGCGCCAGCAGGTAGACCGTGACCGCGACCGACGCATCGACGAGGCTGCGCAGGACGCGCCAGCCGATCAGCGAAGGATCGAAGAGATCGAACGACCAGCCGAGCAGGTAGGGGTGAGCCGGTCCGTAGGGCCAGGCGAAGTCGGCGTACGGCACCTGGCCGTCGGAGATCCGCGCCGCCGCCTGGAGGATCAGCCCCTCGTCGAACTCGGCGCCGCCGCGGCGCAGCGTGAACGCGGAGATCGCCAGGGCGCCGGCGAACAGCAGCCCGAGGAGCCCGACCCGTGAGCGCGGCGCCGACACGGCGCTCAATATCGCAGGCGCTGCTCGGCGCGGCGCTCGTCTGCGCCACGGGCTGGCTCTGTTTTCGCTCGGGTGGGTTCTTCCACGAGCCGCGCGCGACGCTGGCGATCGTGGCGTGGATCGCGGTGGCGGTGGTCGCGTTGGTGCCGTTCGGCGATGGCGGCCGGATAGCCGTCATACCGGTGTCTCGGGCCGGGAAGATTGCCGTCGCCGGCCTGCTCGGGCTCGCCGGCTGGACGGCGATTTCGCTGTCGTGGGCGCCGCTCGGCGAGGCGGCGCGTGAGGACGTCTGGCGGCTGGCGCTGTACGCGGCGGTACTGCCACTCGCGGTGGCCGCGTTCGGCGAGCGCTGGTCCGCTCGCGCGCTCGAGCTGGCGCTGGCGCTGCTGGCGCTCGGCGTCGTCGGCTACGGCCTGCTCGGCGATCTCGGCGTGCTGGACCTGACCACCTCCTTCGGCGCCGACGGCCGACTCGACCAGCCGCTCAGCTACTGGAACGCGATGGGGGCGCTGGCGGCGGTCGGCGTCGTTCTCTGTGCCCGGGTCGCCGTCGACGCGACCCGTCGCGCGGAGCTGCGAGGAGTAGCGGCGGTCGCGCTGCTGCCACTGCTCGCCGGTCTCTACCTGACCTACTCGCGCGGCGCGCTGGCGGCCCTCGGGCTCGGATTGGTGACACTCGCGCTGCTCGCGCCCGAGGCGCGTCCGGTCTGGGCGCGCGCCGGCCACGGCTGGCGACTCGTCGTCGGCTGGGGGGCCGTCCTGCTGCTCGCCGGCGCGCTCGTCCTTGTTGCGGTCGATCGCGCTTCGCCTCCGTCGCGCGGCGCCACGGCACAGCGGTTTGCCGACATCGGCAGCAACCGCGCCGACTACTGGCGCGTCGCCGTCGACTCGTTCGCCGGGGCGCCGGCGGTGGGCGTCGGGACGGCCGGCTTCCGCGTCGAGTGGCTGCGCGAGCGCGACGTCGCCGAGGGCGCGGTCGACGCCCACTCGCTCTACCTCGAGACGGCGGTCGAGCTAGGGCTGGTCGGGCTGGCACTGCTGGCCGCGTTCGCCGGTGGCGTCGTGGTCTGCGCGCGCCGGCTCGTCGCCGAGGACGCGGTGCTGGCGGCCGGGCCGAGCGCCGCGCTGGCGGCGCTCGCGCTGCACGCCGGGATCGACTGGGACTGGGACCTGCCGGCGCTCGGGCTGGTCGGCCTGCTGCTCGCCGGGATCGTGGTCGGGCGGGCTGGGACGACGGAGGCGGAATGAGCACCGTCGCCAGGGAGCCCGCGACGACCGGCGACTACGTCGAGCCGGTCGTCGCGCCGCCGCCCGGCAACCCGCGCTTCCCGCACGTCGACGGCCTGCG
>CAMLNW010000056.1 GCA_946481495.1 uncultured Actinomycetes bacterium | reverse complement strand
GAGCAGCGGCAGCCGGCCGTGGGCATCCTCCACGGTCTCGTAGGCGACGCACGTCGCGCCCGACTCGCAAAGGCCTTGGGTCAGCTCAGGCGCGGGGGCGAGGTGGAGGTAGGTGAAGAGAGTGTGCTCGGGGCGCAGTAGGCCGACCTCCTCGGGCTGCGGCTCCTTGACGCCGAGCACCAGCTCGGCTTGCTCGAAGACGGTTGCGGCCGCGTGCTCGATCCGCGCGCCCTGGGCCTCGTAGTCGGCGTCGGAGATCGCCGAGCCCTCGCCGGCGCCTGCCTGGACGATCACCTGGTGGCCGTGCTCGGTTAGCTCGCGCGCACCGGCGGGCGTCAGCGCGACGCGGTACTCGTCTGGCTTGACCTCGGTCGGAACGCCAACCTTCATTGGACCGCCTCCTGGGCTTCGCCACCACTGGCCGTCGCGTCGCGCCGCGTCTCGATCTCGAACACGCAACCGTGGCGCTCGAGCTCGGGGAAGAGGTCTTCGGCGGTCACGCAGAGCTCGGGCGGCAACGCGCCGCGGGCGGAGATCCGCCCACGCGCCAGCAGCCGCACCGCGGCCGCGGCCGGCGCGGCCGTCGAGACGATGCTGCCGCCGATCCCCCAGTCGACCGTCGGAGTCGTGGTCGCGGTGGCGACGACGCTCCCGCTCGGGCCGGTCGCCTCGACGCGGTGGACCGAGACGGTCTTTGGCGAGGCCGGCATCGCCGCCTGGGCGGCTGCCGCGAGCTCGAACTCGTCGGCCTTGGCGAGCGCCTGGACCTGCGCCAGCGTCGCCGGGTTGAGCGACAGCCGGAAGCTGCACTCTGAGCAGCCGAAGCTCGAAGGGAAGGTCCGCACCTCGGAGTGCAGCGTGTAGATCGTGTCTGCTCTGCCCACGGGAAATGGCAACTCGACCGCGCCGCCGGCCTGCATCGGCTCGAGCGCTACCGGCTCGCCGCCGCGCTGGGCCATCGGCTCCATCGTCAGCTCGTCGACGAGCGTTTGGAGTGCATAGGGGAAGCTGGCGCCGTCGGGTGGATCGAGGTCGCGGCCGGCGGCGACGATCTCGATCGTGCGCGGTGTCTCGCCAAGCTCCGCGACGGCTTGGGCGGCCATCACGTTCGTCTTGCCGGGGCTCGAGCCCATCCCGAGCAGCGCCAGCAGCCCGGCCTGCTCGAACTCGCCTGACAGCGCGAGCTGGTTCCCGGTCACCCAGTAGAGGCCGCCGAGGTCGATGTAGTGGCAGCCGGCCGCCAGGCAGGCGCGCATCGCATCAAGGTTGACTCGGTAGCTGGCTGAGTTGACGAGCACGTCGACGCCGTCGAGCGCCTCGGCAAGCCCGCCGCGCGCGTCGACTTCGACTGCCTGGGCGTGCGCGCCGCCGTGCTCGTCGGCGACCTTCTGCGCGCGCGCGAGGTCGAGATCGAGCAACAGCAGGTCGTCGGCCTCCTCCGACTCGGCGAGGTCGCGGACTATCGCCGGCGCGATGATTCCGCCTGCTCCCAAGACAGCAACCTTCATGCGATCAGCTCCCTCGCTCGCAAAGCCAGCCAGAGCTCGATGCGGTCGCGGGCCGACTTGAGGTCGCGGCCGGTCAGCTCCTCGATCCGCTTGATCCGGTAGCGCAGCGTGTGGCGGTGGCAGTAGAGCTGGCGTGCCGCCTTCTCCCACTGGCCGTTCTGCTCGATGAACGCCTCGAGCGAGCGCAGCAGCTCGTCGCCGTACTCGCCGCCGCCGTCTTCGAGCGGTCCGAGCACGCTCTCGGTGTAGACGCGCAGCGCGTCGTCGTCCTGGACGGCGAGCAGCAGCCGGAACGCGCCGAGGTCCTCGTGCGAGGCGACCTCGGGCGCGGCGCCGTTGGCGAGCGCCGTCGCCTCGAGCGCGCAGCGTGCCTCGTGGAAGCTGCGCCGCATCAACCCGACCGGGGCAACTCGGCTCGCCGCGGCGCGCACGTGCTCGCCGCCATGACCGGCGATCAGTGCCAGCCGCATCGTCCGGGCCAGCTCGACCGGGTCGAGCTCGGCGCTGCCGTCGACGACCGCGCACAGAAGCTGCTCGCGAGTAGCGACCAGCGCTCCGACGCCGGTCTCGATCAGCGCCGACTCGAGGTCCGGCTCGGCGGCGCCCGGGTCGTCGCAGGCGAAGACCAGCACCGCCGCCTGCTCGCCGACGCCGAACGGACGCAGCCGCGATTCGATCTCGCTCTCGGCGAGCCTCCCGGTCAGCGCCTGGGCGAGCACGTCGCCGGCGAGCCGGCGCTCGGTGTCGCGCATCACGCGCTGGCGCATCAGCTCGAGCGCGACGACGGTCGCCGCCTGTTGGAGGATCAGCCGCTCGAAGTCGCCGAGGCTGCCGGCGTCGCGGCTGGCGACCAGCCACGCCTGCGGCGCTCCGCGGCCGCGCGTCGAGACCGGCAGCACGAGCGCGCGCCCGGCGATCTCCGGATGCTCGGGGGCGAAGTCGGCGCTCACGCGGGCGTTACCGCCGCGCTCGCGCACGCGGGCGCGCACCGCCTCGACCGCGGCGTCGCTGAGCCGGCGCCGGAACGTCTTCTCGGCGAGCGTCTCGCCGCGCGCGTCGAGCACCATCACGACGCCGCCGATCGCCGCCGACACGGCGCCGACGAGCTCGTCGAGCCCGCGCTCCTCGAGCACCAGGCGCTCGAGCCGCTTGTGGATCGCGATGCCGCGTTGCAGCACCTCGTACTGCTCGTTGACCAGCCGGCCGAACGCCTTCTCGGTGATCGCGATGAACGGCAGCTCGTAGGGAATCTCGAAGACCGGCAGCCCGACCGCCCGTGCCTCCTCGAGCAGCGCCTCCGGCACCTTGTCGTGCGCGAAGCCGACGCCGAAGCCGACGCCCGCGAGATGGTGGTCGCAGAGCAGGCGGGCGAAGTCGCGCTGGCGCTTGGCGGTGGTCAGCTGCAAGCCGGTGGTGAGGATCATCTCGCCGCCCGACAGCCATGGCGTCGGGTCCGGCAGCTCGCTGATGTGGACCCAGCGGACCGGCGCCTCCGCGGCGTCTTCGCCGCTGAGCAGCTCCAGTCCCAGCTCGTCGACGAGATCGCGGACGGTCAGCATGCGGTCACCGGCGTCGCCCTACCTCCGCGCCGGGAGTCGGTCGGTGGCCTCCGTCACGCGCCGCGAGCCGGTCGGTCGCTTCGATCAGCACCGTGCGCAGCACGCTGCCGATCTCCTCGAACTGCTCGGTGTCGGCGATCAGCGGCGGCGACAGCTGGATCACCGGGTCGCCGCGGTCGTCGGCGCGGCAGATCAGGCCGTGCTCGTAGAGCGCGCCGGAGAGGAAGCCGCGCAGCAGCCACTCCGACTCGTCGTCGTCGAAGGTCTCCTTCGTGTCCTGGTCCTTGACCAGCTCGATCGCGTGGAAATAACCAGCGCCGCGCACGTCGCCGACGATCGGGATGTCGCGCAGCGATTCGAGCATCGCGCGGAACTCGCCCTCCTTGGCCAGCACGTGCCCGCAGAGGTCCTCGCGCTCGAAGATGTCGAGGTTCGCCAGCGCCGCGGCGGCGCAAACCGGATGCCCGCCGAAGGTGAACCCGTGGGTGAACATGTTCGTGTCCTCGAGGAACGGCCCGACGACGCGGTCGGAGGCGATCACGGCACCCATCGGCGCGTAGGCGGAGGTCAGCGCCTTCGCCGTCGTGATGATGTCCGGCACGTAGCCGTAGCGCTCGGAGCCGAACCAGTGGCCGAGCCGGCCCCACGAGCAGATCACCTCGTCGGAGATCAGCAGCACGCCGTAGCGGTCGCAGATCTCGCGCACGCGCTGCCAGTAACCCTCCTGCGGGGTGAAGCAGCCGCCGGCATTCTGGACCGGCTCGAGGATCACGCAGGAGACGGTCTCGGGACCCTCGAAGAGGATCCGCTCCTCGATCTGGTCGGCCGCCCAGAGCTCGTCGCGACCCTCGGGCCAGCGGTAGCTGTTGGTGTTCGGCGCGTGGCGGCCACCGGGGGTCAGCGGCTCGAACGGCGCGCGCAGGTCCGGGATCCCGGTTGCCGTGAGCGCGCCCAGCGTCGTGCCGTGGTAGGCGATCTCGCGCGCGATCGACTTGTAGCGGCCGGCCTCGCCGTTGTGGCGGTGGTAGGTCCGGCAGAGCTTCAGCGCCGACTCGACGGCCTCGCTGCCGCCGGAGGTGAAGAAGACGCGGTTCAGTCCCTCGGGCGCGAAGCCGGCGATTCGCTCGGCGAGTTCGATCGCGCGCGGGTGGGCGTAGCTCCAGTTGGTGTAGAAGCCGAGGTCCTTGACCTGCTCGGCCATCGCCGCGCCGATCTCCACTCGTCCGTGGCCGGCGTTGACGCAGAACAACGCCGACAGCCCGTCGAGATAGCGCTTGCCGTTCTCGTCGTAGACGTAGCAGCCGTCGCCGCGGACGATGATCGGCACGTCGTGGTCGCTGTACGCGCTCATACGCGTGAAGTGCATCCAGAGGTGGCTCTTGGCCATCTCCTGCAGCGACTTGTCGCCGCCGGGTTGCTGCTCGATGGTCTGCGGTGTGGTCGCCACTGTTCTCCCTCGGCACTAGACGGTATGGACAACCGTACCCAGGTGGAGGCCAACCGACAACCCACCGAACGTGAAATCGCGCGGAGGCTTGGTTGTACAGTTGGTCGAAGAGGAGCAGTGCGATTTGGGCCTAGCGCAGGTTGCCTTGCCTACCGAACGGACATAACGTCAGGACAGGATGAGCCGCGGCGGAGTCAGATTGGATGCAGTCGTGAAGCGCTTTGGCGACTTCGCCGCCGTCGGCGGGGTGGACCTCGACATCGAGAGCGGCGAGTTCTTCACGCTGCTCGGCCCGAGTGGCTGCGGCAAGACGACGACGCTGCGAATGATCGCGGGCTTCGAGGAGCCGACCGAGGGCCAGGTGCTGATCGACGGCGACGACGTCTCGGGTCTGCCGCCCTACCGCCGCCCGACCAACACCGTCTTCCAGAGCTATGCGCTCTTCCCCCACCTCAGCGTCGAGCGCAACGTCGCGTTCGGCCTCGAGCGCAGCAAGGTCGGCAAGGACGAGATCCGCCAACGGGTCGGCGAGGAGCTCGAGCGCGTCGGGCTCGCCGGCGAGGCGAAGCGCAAGCCGCGCCAGCTCTCTGGCGGCCAGCAGCAGCGCGTCGCGCTTGCCCGCGCGCTCGTCAACCGCCCGGCGGTGCTGCTGCTCGATGAGCCGCTCGGCGCGCTCGACCTCAAGCTGCGCAAGCGGCTGCAGATCGAGCTGAAGGGAATCCAGCGCGACGTCGGCATCACCTTCGTCTACGTCACCCACGATCAGGAGGAGGCGCTGACGATGTCCGACCGGATTGCGGTGATGAACCGCGGCTTGGTCGAGCAGGTCGCCGGGCCGGAGGAGGTCTATGCACGGCCGGAGACGACCTTCGTCGCCGGCTTCATCGGCGTCTCGAACTTGATGCCGGGCGTCGTCGAGGGGACCGGCACTCAGGGCCGGGTCCGGCTCGACGTCGGCCCCCAGGTGGCGGTTCCGGTCGGCGACGGCCTGGCGGTCGGCGAGCGCTGTCACGCCGTCGTCCGCCCCGAGAAGCTGCAGATCGACGCCGATGCCGCGACGGTGCCGGGCGGCAACCCGAGCGTCGAGGGCGAGGTCGAGAGCTCGGTCTATCTCGGCACCGCGACCCAGATCGTCGTCCGTCTCGGCGGCGGAGTGCGGATGACCGTGCTCGTGCCGAACGCCGACGAGGCGCTGCGCCAGCGGTTACCCGGAGGGGGCGCGCGGGTACGGCTGAGCTGGGCGCCGGAGCACATCCACGTAGTGCGTGAGTCAGGGGGAGCACCAGGCGATGCCGAGTTGCGGCCGACGGCCGAGCTTGCGCTCGGAAAGACAGACAGCTGAGGGAACCCTCCAGGAGGAACAGCCATGAGCAAGGCAACGAACAGAACGAAAGCGGTCAGGTCCCGCTCGGCGCTGGTGGTGTTGCTGGCGCTCGTGGCGGCGCTCGCGCTCGCCGCCTGCGGCGGTAGCGACGACAGCGTCGGTGGCGGCAGCGACTCCGGCACCGAGGTCGCGAAATCGGGGCCCGTCGAGGGCGATCTGACGATCTCGAACTGGCCTGGTTACATGGACCAGGGGTCGAAGAACACGGTCGCTGAGTTCGAGCAGAAGACCGGCGTCAAGGTCGACTACGTCGAGGACGTCAACGACAACGCCGAGTTCTTCGGCAAGCTGCAGCCGCAGCTCGAGGAGGGCAAGTCCGGCGGGCGCAGCATCTTCGTCGTCACCGACTGGATGGCGAAGCAGATGTACGACCTCGGCTATCTGCAGGAGCTCGATCACTCGACGCTGCCGACGGTCTTCGACCACCTGCTGCCGAGCCTCCAGAGCCCGGCGTTCGACCCCGACCGCAAGTTCTCGGTGCCGTGGCAGAGCGGCATGACTGGGCTGATGGTGAACAAGAAGCTCGCGCCCGACGTGAAGTCGGTCAACGATCTCTTCGATCCTAAGTACAAGGGCAAGGTGACGGTGCTCAGCGAGCTGCGCGACACGATTCCGCTGATGCTGAAGGCCGATGGGATCGACCCGTCGAAGGCGACCAAGCAGCAGTGGCTCGACGAGATCGACAAGCTCGGCAATGCTGTCGACTCCGGCCAGCTGCGGCGCTTCACCGGCAACGACTACACCCAGGACATGACCAACGAGAACGTGATTGCGGCGATCGGCTGGTCGGGTGACACCTCGCTGATCGAGAACCCCGACGTCGAGTGGCGGATGCCGACTCAAGGCTGCATCCTCTGGTCGGACAACATGGTGATCCCGAAGGGTGCGCCGAACACTCCGGCGGCGCTCGAGTGGATGAACTTCACCTACGAGCCGAAGGTCCAGGCGGACCTCGCGGCCTACATCCAGTACGTGACGCCGGTGACGGGTGTAAAGCAGGTCTTCGAGCAGCAGGGCAAGACCGCGCTGGCGAACAACCCGCTGATCTTCCCCAGCGACCAGTTCACGCGCAACTGCACGACGCAGCCAGATCCGCCCGGCTCGGCCGAGGACCAGCAGGAGGTCACCAAGGCCTTCCAGGATGTGATCACCGGGTGATGGTGAGAACCGGATGACGAGAACGTGAAGAGCAGGGCCGGCCGCCGGCTCGTCCCCTACGGGCTGCTCGGTCCGGGGGCGATCTGGCTGGTCCTGTTCTTCGTAGTGCCCATGTATTACATGGGACAGATGGCGCTGCGGTCGGGATCGATCGCGACGGGCGGCTTCACCTTCACCTGGGAGTGGTCGAACTTCAGCGACTCGCTCTCCGGCAACGAGGAGCAACTGATCCGCTCGTTCCTCTACGCCGGTTCTGCAACGTTGATCGCGCTGGCGATCGCCTACCCGCTTGCCTACGCGATCGCCTTGCGCGCCGGTCGCTGGAAGCTGTTGCTGCTGTTCGCCGTCGTCGCGCCGTTCTTCACGACCTACCTGATTCGCACGATCGCCTGGAAGACGATCCTCGCCGACGCCAGTCCTGCCGTCGACGTGCTCAAGTTTCTCCACCTCGTGCCGCAGGACGGTCGCGTGCTTGCCACCGGCGGCGCCGTGATTGCGGGGCTGACTTACAACTTCCTGCCGTTCATGATCTTGCCGATCTACGCGTCGCTCGAGCGGATGGACGTGCGGCTGATCGAGGCGGCGAAGGACCTCTACGCCTCGAGCACCAAAGCATTCATCAAGGTGACGCTGCCGATCACCGCGCCGGGGATCGTCGCCGGCGTGTTGCTGACCTTCATCCCGGCCGTCGGCGACTACGTCAACGCCCTTCTGCTTGGCGGCACCGGTCAGGCGATGGTCGGCAACGTAATCCAGTCGCTCTATCTCCAGCAGCGCGACTATCCCGAGGCCGCGGCGCTGTCGTTCCTGATGATGGCGGCGATCCTCGTCGTGGTTGCGATCTACCTCAAGTCCGCTGGCACCGGGGCCTTTATGGGTGAGGAGGATGAGGCGCGATGAGCGCTGCCTGGGCCTGGCTTCGGCGCAACGCGCTGCTGATCTACGCGGGCATCGCGGTCCTCTACATGCTGCTGCCGATCTTCGTGATCGCGCTGTTCTCGTTCGACCAGACGACGTTTGGCAGGCTCGACTACACGTGGAGCGGCTTCACGCTCGAGTACTGGCAGAACGCGTTCTCGCAGACGGCGGTCAACGACGCGATGATCACCAGCCTCCAACTTGCCGCGCTGGCGACGATCGTCTCGACGGCGATCGGCACGCTGATGGCGCTCGCGCTGGTCAGGTACCAGTTCCGCGGCCGTGGAGTGTCGAACCTGCTGATCATCTTGCCGATGGCGACGCCGGAGATCGTGATCGGCGCCTCGCTGCTGTCGATGTTCTTGATCTACGGCCTCGAGCTCGGCTTCACGACGCTGTTCATCGCCCACGTGATGTTCTCGATCAGCTTCGTCGTGGTCGTCGTGCGCTCGCGGCTGATCGGTTTCGACCGCTCGCTTGAGGAGGCCGCCGCCGACCTCGGCGCGCCGCCGCTGACGACCTTCCGCACGATCACACTGCCGCTGCTGGCGCCCGGGATCGTCGCCGCGGCGCTGCTCGCCTTCGCGCTCTCGATCGACGACTTCGTGATCTCGAACTTCAACTCCGGCACGACCGAGACGTTCCCGCTCTACATCTTCGGCGTGAGCTTGCGCGGGATCCCCGTACAGGTCAATGTACTGGCCACGATGCTCTTTCTCGTGACCGTTGCCGGTATCGCGCTCGTGCTGTGGCAGCAGCGGCGAGCCGAGCGGATGGCCGCGGTGCAGCCGGAGCCCGAGCCGACACGCGCGATCCAGCCCACGGCGCGGGAGATCGCGACCTGATGGAGGCCGCGGCGGCAACGGGGGGCGCCGCGGAGACCGGCGACAAGGGTCTCAAGAAGAACGCGATCGGCTTCGTCGACGCGCTGGTGATCGGCCTCGCCTCGACGGCGCCGGCCTATTCGCTGGCCGCGGTGATCGGCCTCGTGGTGCTCCACGCCGGCGTCCAGGCGCCGGCGGTGTTGCTCGCCTCGTTCGTCCCGATGTTCTTCATCGCGGCGGCCTTCTACTACATGAACCGCGCTGACCAGGACTGCGGCACGACGTTCTCCTGGGTGACGCGCGCAATGGGCCCGTACATGGGCTGGATGGGCGGCTGGGCGATCACGATGACCGGCGTGCTGGTCGTCGGCTCGCTGGCCGACGTCGCGGCGCGCTACACGTTCCTGTTCCTCGGCTTCGACGACCTCGCCGGCGACAAGTGGGCGGTGATCGCCTTCGCCGTTGCGCTGATCGCGATCATGACCTGGGTCTGCGTGATCGGCACCGAGATCTCGGCACGCCTGCAGCGCGTGCTGATCTTCGGTCAGGTGCTCGGACTGCTGCTGTTCGCGGTCGTCGCGCTGGTCAAGGTGCTCGGCGACGACGGCCTCGCGGGCTCGGTCGACCCGTCGCTGTCCTGGCTGAACCCGTTCGAGGTCTCGAGCCTGTCGGTGCTGGTCGCCGGGATGTTGACCGGCGTCTTCATCTACTGGGGCTGGGAGTCGGCGGTCAATCTGACCGAGGAGACCGAGGACTCGGTCAGCGCGCCCGGGGTCGCCGGCGTGACCAGCACCGTGATCCTGCTCGTCACCTACATCTCGGTGACCGTCGCCGTCGTCGCCTATGCCGGACCGGGGCTGCTCGAGGAGTTCGCCGACGACGAGGGGATCTTCTCGACGCTCGCCGAGAGCGTGCTCGGATCGCCGCTCGACAAGCTCGTCGTGCTGGCGATCCTCACCTCGGCGCTCGCCTCGACCCAGACGACGATCCTGCCCGCCTCGCGCACGACGCTGTCGATGGCGCGCGCCGACGCGATGCCGGCCGCGCTCGGACGGGTCCACTCGCGCTTCTACACGCCGCACGTCTCGACGATCACGATCGGCGTCGTGGCGACCGTCTGGTATATCGGCGTCAGCGCCTTCAGCGAGAACTTCCTCTTCGACACGCTGACGGCATTGGCGCTGATGATCGCCTTCTACTACGCCCTGACGGGGATCGCCTGCGTCATCTACTACCGCCACGAGCTGACGAAGTCGGTGACCAACTTCCTCTTCATCGGCGTCGCGCCGCTGATCGGGGCGCTGACGCTTGGCTACCTGTTCGTCAAGGCGACGATCGACTTCGCCGACCCGGCCGAGTCCTACACCGGGTCGAACCTGTTCGGGATCGGCCTGCCGACGGTGATCGGCGTCGGCTTCCTGCTGCTCGGCTTCGTCCTGATGCTGCTCTGGCGCGCGGGCGGCCACGGGGACTACTTCGGGCGCAAGCCCTTCGAGAAGGTGCCGCCCGACGTGGCGACCGGCAAGGTCGTCGTCGAGGAGACCGCCGGTGCGCCGAGCTGACAGCCACGTCAACCGGGGAGATCGCAGCCATGCCACGTGACCTGATCGTCGGATATGACGACTCGCCTGGCGCGCGCGCCGCGCTCGAGGTGGCGATCCAGCTGGCAGGCGATCTCGGCGACCGGCTGGTGATTGCCTTCGGCTACGAGCCGCCGGGCGACATCGGCGAGGAGCTGACCGCGGCCCGCGCCGCCGTCCGCGAGCTAGGTGAGCGAGTCGCGCACCACGCGCTCTCGCGCGCGACCGCGGCCGGTGTCGAGGCCGAGCTCGCGGTCGTCGACGCGCGTCCCGTCAACGCCCTGCTCGAACTCGCCGAGGCCCACGACGCGCGCATGATCGTCGTCGGCAGCTACGGCGAGAGCCCGATCAAGGGCGCGATCCTCGGCTCAGTGCCGCACAAGCTGCTGCACCTCGCCGATCGGCCGGTGCTGGCCGTACCGGCTTCTTGAGCACCGACTAGTACGAACGTCCAGGTTGGCGCCACGCGTGTGCACCGCTGGCTGCAACAACCGTCCCGATTTCTTGCGGCTTTGCGGCTTCGACAGGGGTTGCACGGGTTTACGTCGCCTTAGCTCCAGCGAGCCACATCGTCCTTTCGTCGAATTTTGGCGGCCCCTTCTAGAGCGGACGTAGCTTGGCCCCACTCGGCTTCGTCAATTGGCTGAGATCGATTTCGTCACTTCTAGAAAGGGTTCTTCAGATGACTCGCAGCCCCAAGCGGCAGCAGACGGTGGGACGTGCGGCGCTTGCAGTTGGCGCCAGCGCGCTGCTTGCCGTTGCGGCGACCGCCCCCGCGCAGGCCAAGCCTGCCAAGGCAGCAGCACAGGTCCACATCTGCATCAAGCAGAGCAAGCCTTCGGCGGGCCTCGTCCGCCTTGCCCAGAAGCCGAAGTGCCCTGCCGGCTGGAAGCTGATCAGCATCACCGCCGGCACTCCCGGTGAGAAGGGTTCCGCCGGTCCGCAGGGCGCGGCTGGCACCCAGGGTATCGCCGGCGCCGACGGAGCCGATGGCGCTAAGGGCGACAAGGGCGATACCGGTGCGGCTGGCGTCCAGGGCATCCAGGGTCTGAAGGGCGACACCGGCGCGGCCGGTGCGAAGGGTGACAAGGGCGACACTGGTTCGGCCGGCGCCCAGGGTCTCCAGGGAATCGCCGGCGCCGTCGGCGAGGCCGGAGCCCAAGGCGCTCAGGGCATCCAGGGTCTCAAGGGCGACACCGGTGAGACCGGCGCCAAGGGTGACCAAGGTGAGCAGGGCCTGAAGGGCGATGCTGGCGATAAGGGCGACCAGGGCGAGCAGGGCATCCAGGGTCTGAAGGGCGACACTGGAGAGACCGGCGCCAAGGGTGACCAGGGCGAGCAGGGTCTGAAGGGTGACGCTGGTGAGAAGGGCGACCAGGGCCTGAAGGGCGACAAGGGCGATCAGGGCGACATCGGCCTGACCGGCGAGCAGGGCCTCAAGGGCGACACCGGAGAGACCGGCGCCCAGGGCGATGCTGGCGCTGATGGCGCGGCTGGTGCCGATGGTCGCTCGCTGCTGAGTGGTTCCGGCGCGCCGGAGTCCGACGCTGGCAATCCGGGCGACTTCTACGTCGACACCGCCTCGAACGAGCTCTACGGCCCGAAGGCGGCCGACGGTGACGAGCCGTGGGGCGACCCGACTTCGCTCGTCGGTCCTCAGGGTCCGGCTGGCGAGAAGGGTGAGAAGGGCGACACCGGTGCTCAGGGCGAGCAGGGCATCCAGGGCCTCAAGGGCGACACCGGCGACGCCGGCGCCAAGGGCGACAAGGGTGACCAAGGCGAGCAGGGTCTGAAGGGCGATGCTGGTGAGAAGGGCGACCAGGGCCTGAAGGGTGACAAGGGCGATCAGGGCGACATCGGCCTGACTGGCGCTCAGGGCGAGCAGGGCATCCAGGGCCTCAAGGGCGACACCGGCGACGCCGGCGCCAAGGGCGACAAGGGTGACCAAGGCGATGTCGGCGCCAAGGGCGATACCGGTGAGACGGGCGACAAGGGCGACAAGGGCGATGCCGGTACCTCGACGCTGAGCGGCATCGGCGCTCCCGTCGCGCAGGGCAACGTCGGTGACTTCTACGTCGACCTCGCCGACTACACGATGTACGG
>CAMLNW010000055.1 GCA_946481495.1 uncultured Actinomycetes bacterium | reverse complement strand
GGCCGCAGCTTCGCGCGTATGTAAGAGGCCATGCAGCGGGCCAGCTCGATCGGTCCGAGCTTGCGGATCACGTCCGGACCCTGGAGCGGGTAGTGGAGGAAGCGCTTGCGCCAGTAGATCCGTGACATCCGCGGACGCAGCAGGAACTCCTCGCGCATGATCTCGTGCCAGAGGTCGTCGACCTCCTGGACCTTGGTGAAGAAGCGATGACCGCCGAGGTCGAAGCGGTACTCGCCGCCTGGGCCCTCGCGAACCTCGGTCTTGGCGATCCCACCGACCTGGTCCTCGGCCTCGAAGACGATTACGGGATGGCCCTGCTTGGCGAGCAGGTAGCCGGCGGTCAGGCCGGCGGGGCCGGCGCCGAGGATCAATGTAGGCGGTCTTTCGTTCATGCCGTACACCGTATCGGGAGTGGCGATACGGTGTACGGCCCGGGTATCGTGGCGGCAATGCCGAACCGCGCCTCCGACGAGCGGTTCTGGGACGGGCCCGCCGATGGCGGCTCCGCAGGCCTGACCCGCGCCGACGTCGTCCACGCGGCGCTCGACATCGCCGACGCTGAGGGCCTCGAGGCCGTCTCGATCCGTCGCGTGGCGAGCGACCTCGGCGCGCGGCCGATGAGCCTCTACACCCACATCGCCTCGAAGGACGACCTAGTGGCGCTGATGCTGCACGAGATGAGCGGGCAGCTGCTCGTGCCCGAGCCGCTGCCTGGGGACTGGCGCGAGGCGCTGCGCCAGATCGCGCGCCAGGCCTACGCCGCCTACGTCCAACATCCCTGGGCATTGCAGGCGTTCGGAAAGGGCACGCGCGTCGGGCCGAACATGCTGCGACGCGCCGAGCAGTCGGCGGCCGCGGTCGCCGGCCTCGACCTGTTGCCGGCCGACGCCTGGATCGCGCTGAGCATCGTCCACGAGTGGACGATCGGCCACGCTCTGCACGTCGTCACGCTGCGCGAGGACCACGAGCTCGAAGGCCAGCTCAGCGGCGCCGACCCGTCCGAGTTCCCGCGCATGTCCAAGGTCTTCGGCGTCGGCCGCGAGCAGTCGCGCGACACGATCTTCGACGTCGCGCTCGAGGCAGTGCTCGACGGGATTGAGCAGCGCTTCGTGTCTCCCTAGCGGCGCTTGCCTAAGCTGGCGCGATGGACCAGATCTTCCAAATCGCCGGCGCAGCCCTGATCCTCGTCGCGTTCATCGCCGCCCAGCGCAACGCGATGTCGCCGCACTCGGTCGTCTACCTGACGCTGAACTTCGTCGGCTCGGTCGTGCTGACCGGCGTCGCCCTGCACGGTAAGGACTGGGGCTTCCTGCTGCTGGAGATCGTCTGGGCGGTCGTGTCCGCCTGGGGCCTGTGGCAGCTGTCGCGCGGGCAGACGCCCACCGCTGCGCACTGAGCACCGTTACTGAACGGGCGGTCCGGGCGGGTCGCGGTAGCCGTCGTCACGGCGGCCGGCGGTCATCATGAAGAGGCCGATCACGAGGCCGATCACGCCGGCGATCATCAGGATCAGACCTACGACCTGGAGATCGATCCCGGAGACCGAGGCGGTGACGGCGTAGCGCAAGATCGCGCCGACGGCGATCAGGAATATCGACGATCCGATGGTCACAAGCCTCTCCTACTCCGTCGAACGTGCTTCTCCTGCCCGCAAACGGCGGGTTCCAACCGCCACCCCGGCTGGTATGAACTCCACATGAGCGAGCTTGCCTGCCTCGACGGCGCGATCGCGCCGGCCGAGGAGACGCTGGTCCCGGTCACCGATCCCGGCCTGCTGCGTGGCGACGGGGCGTTCGAGGTCGTGCGCGTCTATGACGGCTCGCCGCTGCTGCTCGGCGAGCACCTCGACCGCATGGAGCGGTCGGCCGCCAACCTGCGCCTCGAGGGGCCATTCCACCGTGAGCGCTACGAGGTGGAGTCGGCGCAGCTGCTCGAGGCACGCGGCGGGCGCTCGTTCGACGGCTGCCTGCGGCTGCTGCTGACCCGCGCGGGCCGTCGCGTGTTGATCACCGAGCAGCTGCCTTCCCAGCCGGAGGTCGCGCGCCTCGCCAGCGTCGTCTATGCGCCGACGCGGGTCCTCGACGGGATCAAGTCGCTCTCCTACGCCGCCAACATGCTCTGCAGCCGGATCGCGCGCGAGCGCGGCTTCGACGAGGCGCTGTTGGTCACGCCGCACGGCCGCGTGTTGGAGGCCCCGACGTCCTCGTTCTTCTGGGTCGACGGCGACGGCACGCTCTGCACGCCGCCACTCGACGACCACGTGCTCGCGTCGATCACGCGCGCGCACCTGCTCGATCTGCTCGAGGTCGAGCAGCGCAGCGTCGCGCTCAACGACCTGAAGGCGGCGGCGCAGGAGGCCTTTCTCGCCTCGACGACGCGCGAGGTGCAGCCGATCGGAGCGATCGAGGACTTCGAGCTGCCGGCCGCACCCGGGACTGTCACCCAGGCCGCCGCCGCGGCGTTCGCCGCTCACCGCGACGAGCTGCTCGCGTGAAGATCCTCACCGTCATCGGCAACCGGCCCCAGTTCGTCAAGGCGGCGGCCGTCTCGAAACTGCTGCGCGAGCGCCATCAAGAGGCGATCGTCCACACCGGGCAGCACTACGACGACGAGATGTCACGCGTCTTCTTCGACGAGCTCGGCGTGCCGGCGCCGGACCGCGAGCTGCACGCCGGCGGCGGCAGCAACACCGAGCAGGCGGCGCGCATCCTCGGGCTTCTGGAGGGCGAGATCGCCGCGGCGCGGCCGGACATGGTGCTCGTCTACGGCGACACCAACACAACGCTCGCCGGCGCGCTTGCCGCGGCCCAGGCGGGAGTTCCCGTCGGCCACGTGGAGGCGGGCATGCGCTCGTTCGACCGCGCGATGCCGGAGGAGCTCAACAGGGTCCTCACCGACCACGCGAGCGACCTGCTGCTCTGCTCGACGACGGCGGCGATGGAGAACCTCGACGCAGAGCGCGCTGTCGGCGAGAAGCACCTCGTCGGCGATGTGATGGCCGACGTCTCGCTCGCTTTCGCGCCGATCGCTGAGCAGCGGTCAGACGTCCTCGACCGGCTCGGGCTCGCCGACGGCGAGTACGTGGCCGCGACGGCACACCGCGCCGGCAACGTCGACGATCCCGTTCGACTCGAGCGCTTGGTCGAGCTGTTCGAGGCGGTCCCCGGCAAGCTCGTCCTGCCGCTGCATCCGCGCACCGCGGTGCGGCTCGAGGAGGCCAACCTGCGCCGGCGGCTCGCCGACGCGCCGAACGTGGTTCTGACCGCGCCGCTCGGCTATTTCGACTTCACCAAACTCGCCGCCCACGCGCGCGCCGTTCTGACCGACTCCGGCGGTGTCCAGAAGGAGGCGTTCCTGCTCGGCGTGCCGTGCGTCACCCTGCGCGACACCACCGAGTGGGTCGAGACCGTCGACGCGGGCTGGAACGTGCTCGTGGACCTCGACTCCACGGCTGCCCTGGCCGCGCTCGACCAGCCGCGGCCAGCCGAAGAGCGGCCCGAGCTGTACGGCGGTGGACATGCCGCGGAGCGCGTTTGCGACGTACTCGACGCATACACTGCTCGTGATGAGCAGCCCTGACGGGAAGCCGGCGAAGTCTGTCGGCGTGGTCGGTCTCGGCTACGTCGGGCTCCCCCTCGCCGTAGCGTTCGCCGAGGAGGGCGTCGACGTCGTCGGCGTCGACTACGAGGCGCGCCTGGTCGCCGCCATCGAGGCCGGCGAGAGCCACATCGAGGACATCCCCTCGGAGCGGTTGCGCGCGGTCTCCGAGCGGATCTCGCCGACGACCGACTACGGTCGGCTCGCGGACTGCGATGCGGTGTTGATCGCCGTTCCGACGCCGCTGACGCGCAACCGCGAGCCCGATCTCGGTCCGCTGCTGTCGTCGGCGCAGGCGCTGTCGAACGTAGTGCGCGCCGGCCAGTTGATCGTGTTGGAGTCGACGACCTACCCCGGCACGACGCGCGAGCAGCTCGTGCCGTTGCTCGAGGAGTCCGGACTGGCCGCTGGCCGCGACTTCAACGTCGCGTTCTCGCCGGAGCGTGTCGACCCCGGTCGCACCGACTTCACCCTGCGCACGACACCGAAGATCGTCGGCGGCCTGACGCCGGACTGCCTCGACCGCGCGGTCGCGCTCTACGGGCTCGTCTGCGACGAGATCGTCGAGGTCTCCTCGCCCGAGCCGGCCGAGCTCGCGAAGCTGCTCGAGAACGTCTTCCGCTCGGTCAACATCGCACTCGTCAACGAGCTGGCGATGCTCTGCGACCGGATGGGAATCGACATCTGGGAGGTCGTCGACGCCGCCTCGACCAAGCCGTACGGCTTCATGCGCTTCGAGCCGGGGCCCGGCATGGGCGGCCACTGCCTGCCAGTCGATCCGTTCTACCTCTCATGGAAAGCCAGGGAGTACGGCCAGCCGACCGAGTTCATCGAGCTCGCCGGCGAGGTCAACCAGCGGATGCCGGAGTTCTGCGTCGACCGGATCGCAAGGGCGCTCAACCTATAAGGCGGGCGTCGGCGACCTGCGCGAGTCGCCTGCGCTGAAGATCATCCAGCTACTCGACCAACAGGGCGCCGCGATCTCCTACCACGACGACTACGTCCCCGAGGTTCCCGAGCTCGGCTACTCGAACGAGCCGTTCGACGCTGTCCTGGCCGACTGTGATGTCGCGGTCATCGTGACCGCCCACCCAGGGCTCGACCTCGAGCGGATCGTCGCGACCGCCCCGCTAGTCGTCGACTTCCGCGGCGTCACACGCCACATCGAGGCCCCGAACCTCGTGCGGCTGTGAGCGAGCGCCCGGTCAGCGTCGGCGTCGTCGGCCTCGGCTACTGGGGGCCGAACCTGGCGCGCAACTTCGACCGGCTGCCGCAGGCCGAGCTGCGCTGGATCTGCGACGGGTCCGAGGCCGCACGCGAGCGCTGGGGCCAGGTATTCCCGGATGCGCGCGTCAGTGCGGACCTCGACGAGCTGCTCGCCGACCCGGAGCTCGACGCGGTCGTGATCGCGACGCCCGTCCCGACCCACGCCGCGCTCGCCGTGAGGGTGCTCGAGGCCGGCAAGCACTGCTTCGTCGAGAAGCCACTCGCGCAGTCGGTCGCGGAGGCCGAGCAGGCAGTCGCCGCGGCGCGCGACGCCGGCCGCGTCCTGATGGTTGGCCACCTGCTCGAGTACCACCCCGGCCTCGAGACGCTGAAGGCGATCGCCGACTCCGGCGAGCTCGGCGACATCCACTACATCTACGGCAACCGGCTCAACCTCGGCAAGCTGCGCGCCGAGGAGAACGCGCTCTGGTCGCTCGGCGCCCATGACGTCTCGGTCGTGCTGCGGCTCGCCGGCGGCGAGGAGCCGGTCGAGCTGAGCGCGACCGGCGAGTGCTACATGCAGGAGGGGATCGAGGACGTCGTCTTCGCCTACATGCGCTTCCCGTCCGGGCTCGCCGCGCACCTTCACCTGTCATGGCTCGACCCGCACAAGGAGCGCCGCTTCACCGTTGTCGGCTCGAAGAAGATGGCGACCTTCGACGACATGGAGCTCGAGCGCAAGCTGACGATCTACGACAAGGGCTTCGACCAGGACTCCTCCTCCTACGGCGAGTACATCACCCGCTCCGGGGACATCTCGAGCCCGAGCATCCCCAACGACGAGCCGCTGCGGATCGAGTGCGCGCACTTCGTCGACAGCATCCGCTCCGGTGAGGCGCCGCGCTCCAACGGCGCGAGCGGCCTGCGCGTGGTGCGCGTGCTGGAGGCGCTGCAGCAGTCGCTTGACGAGAGTCGGCGAAGTGTCGGCGCTGTCTGAGTCGGATCGAGCGCCGGGCCTGCTGCTCGGTGGCGGCGTCACGCTGCCCGAAGACGTAGAGCTCGGTGGCCACGTCGTGATCCATGCGGGAACGGTCGTCGGCGCGGGGGCGCGGTTCCAGGACGGAGCGGTAGTCGGCAAGCCGCTGGCACTCGGAGCGCGCTCGACGGCGTCGCGGTCGGAGCTGCAGCCTGCGCGGATAGGTGCGGGCGCCACGATCTGCGCGGGGGCTGTGGTCGTCGCCGGCGCGACGATCGGCGACGGAGCGATCGTCGGCGACCAGGCCCAGGTACGCGAGCGTGCCACGATCGGAGCCGGCTCGGTCGTTGGTCGCGGCTCGGCGGTCGACAACGACGTCACGATCGGCGAGCGCGTCCGGATCCAGACCGGCTGCTACATCACCGCCTTCTCGACGATCGAGGACGACGTCTTCGTCGCGCCCGGCGTAACCCTGACCAACGACGACACGATGGGCCGCCACGGCCCCGACTACGCGCTGCGCGGCGCCATGTTGCGACGCGCCTGCCGCGTTGGCGGCGGAGCGGTTCTCGTGCCGGGCGTCGAGATCGGCGAGGAGGCCTTCGTCGCCGCGGGCGCCGTCGTGACCGGCGATGTGCCCGCTCGCGCGGTCGTCATGGGCGTTCCGGCGCGCGTCGTCCGCGAGGTCCCTGACGGCGATCTCCTCGAGCGGTGGACGTGATGCTCGGCCACGGTGTCCGGGCTGGTCGCCCACGCGCCGCGAGCCGGGTCTGGGCGCTCACGCCGCGCACCGACCCGAAGGGCTCGCCTGCGCCATGGTCCGAGTGACGCGCCGTCGCCGCCGCGGACTTCGCGCCGACCGGCTGACCTTCGTGCTCGGCGGCGTCGCCACCGCGCTGGCCGGCGCTGTCGTGGCGGGCGAGGTTGCGCGCGTCTGGCATCGCGGCTCGGCGCCGCTGCCGAAGGACTCCGACGAGCCGCTGCTTGCCGCGGCCGAGGCGGTCGTCGAGACCGCGACGGTCGCCACGCGCGGCTACCGCGACGTGCCGGCGCGTGAGAACGCGCTGTTCAACCTCTTCACCTCGTTCGTCACGACCTTCATCACGGTCCGCAGCGTCACGACGCTGCTGCGTGATCGCCGCTCGGTCGGCCCGTTCCGCAACGTGATCGTCGGCCGCCGCCACATCCACCACTACGTCCCCGGCATCCTGCTGACCTTCCTTTCGGGCTCGGCCGCGATCGCCACCCGCCGCGAGGGCCTCGAGTCCTGGCTCGCAATCCCGTTCGGCGCCGGCATGGGCCTGACCCTCGACGAGGCTGCCCTGCTGCTCGAGCTCGACGACGTCTACTGGTCCGAGGAGGGCATCGTCAGCGTCCAGATCGCCCTCGCCGCGATCGCGATGATGTCCTCGGTCGCCCTCGCCGGCCGCTTTCTCCGGCGCGGCGAGCAGCTCGTACTCGAACCGACGCGATAGGCGCCGCTTAGAGCACGAGTTAGGCGGAGGCTGCGGCGGTCCGCAGCGGCTCGGCGGCCTCGGTCCAGACGATCTCGTCGCGGGCGGGGCCGACGCCGACGGTGACGACGGGGATGCCGAGCTGGTCCTCGATGAACTCGAGGTAGGCGCGGGCGTTGGCGGGCAGGTCGTCGAGCGACCGGGCGCCGGTGATGTCCTCGGACCAGCCGGGCAGCTCGACGTAGTCGCCGCGGGCCTTGTGGAGGATCGATTGGTGGTACGGGAAGTCGTCGAAGGCGGCGTCCTCGGCGCCGGTGTAGCGGGTGGCGACGCGGATCGGGTCGATGCCCGTCAGCACGTCGAGCTTCGTCACGACGAGACCGGTCAGGCTGTTGATCCGCACGGCGTACTTCAGCGCGACGATGTCGAGCCAGCCGCAGCGGCGCGGGCGGCCGGTGGTCGTTCCGACCTCGTGGCCGGCCTCGCGGATGCGGTCGCCGAGCTCGTCGTGCAGCTCGGTCGGGAACGGGCCGGCGCCGACGCGTGTGCAGTAGGCCTTGGCGATCCCCCAGACCTCGTCGATCGCCTTCGGCCCGACGCCCGCGCCCGAGCAGGCGGCGCCGGCGACGGTGTTCGACGAGGTGACGAACGGGTAGGTGCCGTGGTCGATGTCGAGCAGCGCGCCCTGGGCGCCCTCGAAGATCACGAGCTTGCCCTCGTCGAGGCCCTGCCAGGCGATCGGCGGGGTGTCGGCGATGAACGGGGCGAGGCGCTGTCCGTAGGCGAGGTAGTCCTCGACCATCTGGTGCATGTCGAGCCGCTGGTCCTTCTCGAACTCGCGCAGCGTCAGCCGCTTCGGCTCGAGCGCGGCGGCGATCTTCTGCTTGAGGATCTTCTCGTCGAGGATGTCCTGGACGCGGATCCCGAGCCGTGCCGCCTTGTCGGCGTAGCAAGGGCCGATCCCGCGCTTGGTGGTGCCGATCTCGCGCTTGCCGAGCCGCTGCTCGCCGGCGTGGTCGAGCAGCAGGTGGTAGGGCATGATCAGGTGTGCGTTGGCCGACACCTTGAGTCCGCTGAGGTCGATGTCGCGCTTGCGCAGCCCGTCGATCTCCTCGATCAGCACGCGCGGGTCGACGACGACCCCGTTGCCGATCACGCAGTTGCGTCCCGGGTAGAGGATTCCCGACGGGATCAGGTGGAACTTGAACGTCTCGCCGTCGCGGATGATCGTGTGGCCGGCGTTGTTGCCGCCCTGGAAGCGGATCACCGAATGCGCCTGCTCACCGAGCAGGTCGACGACCTTCCCCTTCCCCTCGTCGCCCCACTGGGCGCCGACTATCACGAGTCCTGGCATGCGGGCGGAAGTCTACGGGCCGGTCTCAGCCAGCCGAGCTGACGCGCAGGTCCGGCCCCATGATCGGCAGCGGGTCGCCGCAGATCTCGAGTAGGCGCGAGACGGTCCGCGCGCCGATCTGCTCGCGCAGGTCGTCGAGGTCGACGATGTTCGTCGTGACGACGATCGAGCGCTCGTCCTGCCAGCGCTCGTTGACGATCGCGTAGAGCTGCTCGAGCACCCAGTCGGTCCGCTTCTCGGCGCCGAGGTCGTCGAGGTGGAGCAGGTCGACCGAGCAGAGCCGCCGGAACAGGCCCATGTAGGAGCCGGTCGAGTCGCTGTCGTAGGTGTCCTTGATCTCGGCGAGCAGGCGCGTCACCGGGTAGACCGCGACCGAGCGCCCGGCCTTCTCGACTGCCTGGGAGACGAGCATCGCCAGCGACGTCTTGCCGGTGCCGACGTCGCCCATGAACCAGAGGCCGCGGCCAGCCTCGACGTTGCGCTCGACGTCCTCAACGAAGGCGCGCACCGGGCGCAGCACGAACGGGTCGAGGTCTGCGATCGGCTTGCGGTCGAACGAGACGCCGCGGAACTTCTTCGGGATGCCGGTTCCCATCCCGCGCGAGATCGCCCTGCCGATCTGGCGCTCGCGGCAGTCGCAGGGGATCGTCGTGTTGTCCTCCTGGAGGATCCAGCCGTTGCCCTCGCAGATCCCGAGCGGGCAGCTCGTGCGCTCGCTGTCGCGGTCCGAGGGGTCGGGGACGGGGCGCAGCATCAGGCGGCCCCGCCGACGGCGCCCATGCCGTCGCCGACGCGCTCGCGGGCGATGCTGGCGAACTTCGGGTAGTTCGAGAGGAAAGTCAGCTCGACGCTGCCGACCGGCCCGTTGCGGTGCTTGCCGATGATGATCTCCGCGACCCCGGGCTTCTCTGTGGTGTCCGGGTTGTAGTACTCGTCGCGGTAGACGAACATCACCATGTCGGCGTCCTGCTCGATGTTGCCCGACTCACGCAGGTCCGACATCAGCGGCCGCTTGTCGGGTCGCGACTCGACGGCACGCGAGAGCTGTGAGATCGCGATCACCGGGATGTGCAGCTCGCGGGCGAGGATCTTCAGCCCACGGCTCATCTTGCCGACCTGCTCGACGCGGCCGTCGCGTGGATCCTCGGCGCGCATCAGCTGGAGGTAGTCGATGATCAGCAGGCCGAGCGGGTTGCGCTGGTGCAGCCGGCGCGCCTTGGCGCGCAGCTCGAGCACGCCGAGGTCGCTCGAGTCGTCGATGAACAGCGGCGAGCGGGCGAGCTTCTCGGTTGCCTGCAGGACCTTCGGCCAGCGCTCGGCCTTGACCCGCCCTTTGCGCAGCGACTCGCCGTTGATCTTCGCCCGCGACGCGATGAAGCGCTGCGCGAGCTCGCCCTCGGACATCTCGAGCGAGAACAGCGCGACAGCCTTGCCGTGGTCGACGGCGGCGTTCTCGGCGATGCAGGTGGCGAGCGCCGACTTGCCCATCGCCGGTCTTGCCGCCAGGACGATCAGGTTGCCGGGCTGGAAGCCGCCGGTGATGTCGTCGAGGTCGCGGTAGCCGGACGGGGTGCCGGTCAGGCTCTGGCCCTCCTTGGAGAGCCGCTCGAGCTTGTCGATCTCCTCGTGGAGGACGTCCTCGATCGTCCGCAGTTGGGAGGAGTCGTGGTCGTGGCCGGCGCGGAAGATCGCCTGCTCGGCCTGCTCGACCAGCGCGCGCGGGTCGCCGCCGTCGGTCGCGACCTTGTCCTGGATCTCGCGCGCCGCGCCGAGCAGGCGGCGGAGCATCGCGTGGTCGCGGACGATCCGCGCGTAGTCGCGCACCGCGCCCGCCGCCGGGACCATCGTCGGCAGCGAGTGGACGTAGGCGGCCCCGCCGGCCTCGTCGAGCTTGCCCTCGCGCTTGAGGTCGTCGCAGACGGTGATCGCGTCGACGGCCTCCGGCTCCGCCTTCTCCTTCAGGCGCATCATCGCCCGGAAGATCAGCTGGTGCCGCGGCCGGTAGAAGTCGTCGGCGGTCAGCCGCAGGTCGACGAAGATCTGGTCGAGCGCCTGCTCGGTCAGCAGGATCGTTCCGAGGACCGCGACCTCCGCCTCGTCATTCTGCGGGGGAACGCCGGCACCCGCCTCCGGGGGAACGGAGACCGCCATCAGAAGCCTGTCCTAGTGGAGGAGCTGGCTACTGCTGGCCGACGACGATGGTCTTGACGTCCGCAAAGACCCCGTCGTTGACCTCGACGCGCACAATGTGCGTGCCGGTGAACTTGATCGGCTCGTCGATGTAGATGTTGCGCTTGTCGACCTTGATGCCACGCGCCTGCTTGATCGCCCTGGCGATCTCCTGCGTGCTCACCGAGCCGAACAGACGGCCGTCGTCGCCGGACTGCTGCGAGATCGTGAGCACGGTCTTGCGCAGCAACGCGGCGTTCTCCTCGGCGCGCTCGACCTTCTCGCGCGCCTCGCGCTCCGCCGTCTCGATCCGCTGCTTCGCCGCCGCCATCGCACCAGGGGTCGCGACCTCCGCGAGCTTGCGCGGGGCGAGGTAGTTGCGCAGATAGCCGGAGGACACGTCGATCACGTCGCCGCGCTCGCCGAGGGTCTCTACGTCTTGAAGCAGGATCGCCTGAGCCATAGGAAGTGGGCATGGTACAGACGATCCTGCCGACGGGCCGCTAGAACGGGATGTCGTCGTCGGCCGCGCCGCCGCCACCGGCCGGTGCGGCCTGGAAGTCGGAGGTGTCCGCGGGGACGTCGGACTGCGGCGTGAAGCGCTGTCCGTTGCCGCCTCCGCCGTCCTCGCCACGACCGCCGAGGAACTGGACCGAGTCGGCGATGATGTCGACCGACTGGCGCTTGTTGCCCTCCTTGTCGCGCCACTCGAGGCGGCCGTCGACCGCGACCGGCCGGCCCTTCTCGAGGTACTGGGCCGCGTTCTCGCCCTGGCGACCCCAGATCGTGATGTCGAAGTAGTTGGGCTTGTCGACCCACTCGCCCGACGCGTCCTTGCGCCGCGTGTTGCACGCCACCCGCAGGCTGCAGACCGACGTTCCGCTCGGCGTGCTGCGCAGCTCTGGGTCGCGCGTGAGGTTGCCGGTCAAAACGACCCGGTTGATGTTGGTGGCTGCCATCTGACGCTCCTTGCTATCTGGGAATTCTCAGCCGAGCACCGAGGGTAGACAGGTGCGTCGTCGGAACGGGCGAGCCTTCCCGCTACTGCCGGGATTTTTGTCTGGCAAGGAGCGCTTCCGTAGCGGAAGCGGCGTAACCCGTTACTCGGCGTCGACGGGCTCGGGCGCCGCATCGGCGGCGGCACGGGCCGCGACACGGCCCTCCGGCTCGTCGGCACGGCCACCGGCGCGAACCGGCTCCGGCTTCGGCGGCACGGGCGGACCGCCCGGCTTCTGGCGGATGATCCTGAAGCGCAGCACGCCGTCCATGATCCGCAGGCTGCTGTTCAGCCGGTCGAGCAGGTCGTTGCCGCCCTCGAACTGCAGCAGCTTGTAGTCCGCCTCGGGACGATGGTCGATCTCGAACGTCAGCCGCCGGTTGCCCCAGTCGTGGACCTCGCCGAGGCTGCCCGCCTCGCCGATCATCCCCTGCACCTCGGCAAGGATCTCCTGCCGCCGCTCCTCTGGAGCAGCCGCGTCCAACAGCAGCATCAAGTCGTATAGGTGAGCCATCGAGCGCGGCACCATAGCAGCGCAAAGCCGAAATTCCCGCTTCCCAGGGGGCGAACTTCCGCCGCACGTCCCTACACAGGACGTGCACTCCAACAGAACCCCACCACCCCTCCACGCCCGCATCCGCTGGACCAACCTCGCCCGCCTCGCGATCCTCGCCGCCGCCCTCCTCCTGATCGCCACCGGCCCCGACTCCTGCCAGAGCGAGCCGCCAACCCTGCCCTTCACTCCGCCGCCCACCTTCCCCGCAGCACCTGATGAG
>CAMLNW010000054.1 GCA_946481495.1 uncultured Actinomycetes bacterium | reverse complement strand
GGCGATCGCGCACTCGATGCCCAGCCGAGCACAGGCCGCCTCGATCGCATCGGCACGATCTCCATAGAGATAGTTGCTGAGCACCAACGCGCGCCGTGGTCGCGCTGCGATGTCGCCACGCGGCCGGAAGCGCTTCACGTCGATCGGCTGGCGCAGGCGGACGATCTCGGCGTCGAGCGGCAGCGACACCATCCGCTCCTCGACACGGTCGTTCATCGCGACGATCGCGGCGACCGAGCCCACCAGCGGCGGCGGCAGCTGCAACTCGATACCCGGCGCGTGAGCGACGAAGACTTGCGGTAGCGCCGGCCGCGCCTCAGCGAGCGCGACCGCGCTCGGACCGTCCTGCACGAGCGCCGCCTCCACGTCGCGCGGCAGCGCGGTGGGGCTGTCGACGACGCGCAGGCCGCGGGCGCGCGCCAGCTCGCCGGCACGGCCGAGCTCGCCGGCGCAGAGCGTGATCCCGTGGCCGGTCCGCTCGAGCTGTTCGGCCACCGTGATCGCGTAGCTCTCGCTGCCGCCGAGGCCGTCGAGCGCACGGGTGACCAGTGCGAGCTGCATGTCAGGCCCGCGCGAGCAGCGCGGCGCACAGCGCCTCGCGATCGTCGTAGGGCTCGCCGCCGTCACACAGCGGCTCGGTCTGGGCGCCGCGGCCGAGCACCAGCACGACGTCGCCCGGTTCGGCCGCCGCGACGAGCTTTGCGATCGCCCTGCGGCGGTCGGGCTCGACGACCACCTCAGCGTCACCGCGCCGAGCACCCTCGAGCAGTTGCTCGATGCGCAGCTCGCGCGACTCACCGCGGTCCTCGCCGCTGGTGACGAAGACCTGGTCGGCGAGCCTGGCTGCGACCTCGCCCATCGCCGGCCGCTTGAACTGATCCATGCCGCCTCGCGCACCAATCGCTACGCGCACCTTGCCGCGCGTCAGCTCGCGCGCCGTGCCCAGCACGGCAGCGTAGCCGTCGGGGTTGTGGGCAAAGTCGGCAATCGCCGTGAACGGCTGTCCGGCCTCGACCGCTTCGAAGCGACCTGGCACGGGGATCGCCTCGGCCAGTGCGGCGATCGCCGCCGCACGCTCGACGCCTAGCGCCTCGGCGGCTGCCAGCGCGCCGATCGCGTTGAGCGCGTTGTGAGCGCCCGGTAGCCGCGTCCGCAACCGCAGCTTGCCGCCGGGCGCGGCTACGACCAGCTCGGCGGCCGCGAGCTCGTAGCCCAGCGACTCGATGCGGTAGTCGGCATCGACGGCCCGGCCGAAAGTCGTGACGTGCGTGCCGCGCTCACGTAGCTCGACGGCCAGCTCGCGTCCAAAGTCATCGTCAGCGCAGAGCACCGCCGTTCCCACGGCGCGGTCGCCCCGCACGAACAGTCTCCGCTTGATCGGGCCGTAGGTCTCACGCGTGCCGTGACGGTCACGGTGATCGTTACCGAGGTTGGTCAACACCGCGACCTCGGGCAGCATCGTTCCCGGCGTCTCGAGCTGGTAGCTCGAGGCTTCGACTACGAACACGCCACCAGGCGCCACGCTGGCCGCGCTGAAGGGCAGGCCGAGCTCGAAGTTGCCACAGACCACCGCCGGCGTGCCGCTGCCCTCGATCGTCTGGGCGAGCAGCCACGCGGTCGTTCCCTTGCCGTTGGTCCCGGTGATCGCCGCCACACGCTCGCGGCTCAGCCGCCAGCCGAGGTCGAGTTCATCAATGGTCGGCACCCCCTCCGGCAGGCAGGCCGCGTCGGAGCGGATGCCCGGGCTCTTGACGACCGAAGCAGGTCGCGGCCACTCCGCCGGACGCTCGCCAAGCGCCACCTGCACGCCGAGCTCGCCGAGCGTGGCCGCAACAGCCCGCGTCTCCGGGTTGTCCTGGTCGTCGCTGGCGTATACGGATCCTGGACCCAACCGGTCGACGAATGCACGCGCGGCTGCCTCACCAGCGCGGCCAAGACCGACGACGAGCACCGGCGCTGCCGGAAGTGGGAGACGTTCCTGCGTCACGCGGTGAGGGAGAGACCGTCAGTCATCGACTCTCGCCTCCACAGGGACTGCCTCGAGCAGCGGCTCGAGGACGCGCATGACGATCGCGGCCGCCTCCTGGCGATCCTCCTCGTCCTCGGGCGCCTCGAAGGTCGTGACCTCGACCCCGATCAGCTCGGAGTCGGCCATCACCGCCTCGATCAGGTCGAACAGCTTCTCCGGCGCGAGTCCATTCGGCGCCGGCTCACGCGCCGGGAAGACCGCCGGGTCGATCACGTCGAGATCGAGGTGGATGTAGACCGGCGCGCCGTCGAGCGCGTTCTTGACCGCGACCAACGTCTCAACCGGGCTCGCGCCGACGACCGTGACGTCGCTCTGCTCGAGCGCCTTACGCTCGTCGGAGTCGAGATCGCGCACGCCGGCGAGCACGACGCGGTCCTCGGGGACCGTCTCGGCGATCAAGCCGGCGTTCCAGTGCCCGCAGGCGCCGGCGAGCGACATCCCGCTGAGACTGCCGCTGATCGTCGTGTCGGGCGTGTTGAAGTCGCCGTGGGCGTCGAGCCAGAGGATCACCGCGTCGGGGCGGTGGCGCAGCACCGTCGGCAGCGTCGTCAGCGCGATCGAGCACTCGCCGGCGAGCAGCACCGGCAGCTTGCCGGCGGTCAGCGCGTCGTCGACCTGACCGCCGGCCTCGAGCAGGCAGCCGCGGGAGTCGCGCACGTCCTCCTCCCAGTTGGCGTCGCGCGGCTCGCCGGGCGAGCCGATCTGGCGCGGCTCGCGCCCGAGCCGCTTGCCGATCAGCGGCGCCAGCTCGTCGACGCCGCGCACCGCGTCGGGCGTCCGGTCGGACGTCCGGCAGCGCAGCGCGACGAGCGCGACGCTCACCGGCCCTGCCATTCGGGGTCGCGCTTCTCAAAGAACGCCTTGACGCCCTCCTGGATGTCCTCGGTCGAGAAAGACAGCGTCAGGTTGTGGTGCAGGTACTCGAGCGCGTCGTCGAACGCCATGTCCTGCTGACGGTACATCGCGTCCTTGCCGAGCCGCATCATCACCGGCGACTTGCGCGCCAGCTGCTCGGCCCAAAGCCGGACCTCGTACTCCATGCCCTTCGCCGGCACGACCTTGTTGACGAGGCCGATCCGCAGCGCCTCGTTGGCGTCGATCCGCTCGCCGAGCAGCAGCAGCTCGTTGGTCTTCTTGCGCCCGATGTTGCGGTAGATCAGCGCCATGATCATGAACGGGAAGACGCCGACGTTGATCTCGGGCGTGCCGAAGGTCGCCTTCTCAGAGGCGACGATCAGGTCGCAGGCGAGCGCCACGCCGAGCGACCCCGCCAGCACGTGGCCGTTTGCCGCGCAGATCGTCGGCTTGCCGAGCTGGCCGATCGTGCGGAAGAGGATCGGGAACAGCTCGGTGCCGAAGTGCTTGTGGACGAGCGGCACGTCGGCCGCGAAGCCGGCGAGGTTGCCGCCGGCCGAGAAGACTTTCTCGTGCGACGAGGTGAGCACGACGCAGCGCACGTTCTCGTCGGCGCGCGCCTGGTTGAACGCCGCGATCAGCTCGCCGAGGATCTCGTTGCCGAGCGCGTTGCGCGTGTCGGGATCGTCGAGGGTGATCGTCGCGACCTTCTCGTCGTCGACCTCGTACCGGATCTTCTCGAAGGTCAAGCCAGTTCTCCCTCTGTTCAGAGCCCGTATTCCTCGAGCAGGTTCAGCCAGATCTCACTGCGCGTCGGGAAAGATGGCACGGCGTGCCAGAGACGGTCGAGCGGCACCTCTCCGACCACAGCGATCGTCGCGGCGTGGATCGTCTCCGCGACCTCGACACCGGTGAAGGTCGCGCCGACGATCACGCGCCGGTCCTCGTCGACGACGATCCGGCAGGTCCCGACCGCGTCCTTGCCGACGAAGCTGCCACCGGCGGTGCCCTCGGTCGGCACGTCGACCGCCCGTACGTTCAGGCCCGCGTCGCGAGCTGAGGCGAGCGTGTGGCCGACGGCGGCGACCTGCGGCTCGGTGAAGATCACGCGCGGTGAGACCGGGCCGTCGGCGGTCGCGGCCGCGTCCTTGCCGAGAATCGTGTCGGCCGCGGCGCGCGCCTGGTACTTGCCCATGTGGGTCAGCAACACGCGGCCGTTGACGTCGCCGATCGCATAGAGCCAGTCGTCGGCGACCCCGGTCGCGCGCAGCCGGTCGTCGACCTCGATCGGCTTGCCGGCCTCGAGGCCGAGGGTCTCGACGCCGATCCCCTCGGTGCGCGGCCGGCGTCCGGCGGCGACGAGCAGCTCGTCGACCCTGACCGGCGCGTCGCCCTCGAGCTCGAGCACGACCTCGTCACCCTCGGCCCGAACCGACGTCGTGGTGGCGCCGACGCGGACGTCGACGCCCTGAGTGCGCAGCGACTCGGCGACCTGCTCGCTCGCGAACGGCTCCTCGCGCTCGATCAAGCGGTCGCCGCGCTCGATCACCGTGACCTGGGCTCCGAGCGTCCGCCACGCCTGCGCCATCTCGACGCTGACGACGCCGCCGCCGAGGATCGCCAACCGCGCCGGAACCGCCTTCGCGGTCGTGATCTCGCGGTTGGTCCAGGGGTCGACGTCGCGCAGCCCGTCGATCGGCGGCAGCGCGGCGGCACTCCCCGTCGCCACGACCACCGCGCGGTTGGCTGTCAAGACGTCGTCGCGGACGACCACGCGCCGCTCGCCGTCGAGCCGGCCCGCGCCGCGAAACAGCTCGATCCCCTTGCCCTCGATCCACGGCAGCTGGACCGAGTCGTCGAGATCGTGGATCACCTCGTCGCGGCGCGCCAGCACCGCCGCGACGTCGAGCTCGCCGGTCACCGCCTCGGCGACGCCTGAAACCCGCCGCGCCTCGGCGATTAGCTCACCCGGCCGCAGCAACGCCTTCGACGGCATGCAGGCGTAGAAGGAGCACTCACCGCCAACCAGGTGCGGCTCGACGAGCGCGACCGACAACCCCCCGTCGGCCAGCCGGCCGGCCGCCACCTCCCCCGCCGGCCCAGCTCCGAGGACGATCGCGTCGAAGGCTCGCTCGGTCATGGGCGCAGTCTCTCAGCCTCCGCCCGCACACGAAAGCAGGCGTAGTGAGATAGCCGATCTGCTGTGTAGGGTCGTCGTCCGTGTCTCTGCTCGAGAAGACCAGCTACGAACTCGCCGTGAAAGCGCTCGACCAGCAAGAACAGGCGCTGACGGAACTCCGCGCGAGGACCGGCACGTTACTGACCGCGTCATCGCTTATCGCCTCATTTTTGGGAGCGCAAGCGATCACGCGCCATGGACTAACGGACTGGGTGATTCTGGCTCTACTCGCATTCGGATTGTCGGTCGCGCTGAGCATCTACGTCCTCCTGCCGAAGGACGGGTTGATCTTCGCGCTCGACGCCCCGGAAACATACGAAGCGCTCTACGCGGTCAGAGATGACGAGACCGAGATGCACCGGCGCCTCGCCTACTGGGTTCAGACGTTCCGTGAGCGCAACCATCCGACCGTCCAACGACTCACAAGGACCTTCGAGGCCGCAGGCATTGCGCTACTGCTCGAAATTGCGTTTCTAGCTCTGGGCTTGGCGGTAAGCTAGAGATGCTCATGCAGCCAATCTCAAACCAGCCGACCGGCTCGAAGCCGCCTCCGCCTCCCCCCCCTCCTCCACCAGGTGTAGGCATTCCGGAGACGCGCGGCGGCGGCGCAACCGGCAAGTAGGCCCAAGACTTACAGCCCCAGCTGCCGGCCTAGGATCTCCTTCATGACCTCGTCGGTGCCGCCGCCGATCGGGCCGAGGCGGAGGTCGCGGACGGCGCGCTGGATCGAGCTGGAGACGCCCGGGATCGCGTCGACGTAGCCAGCGCCGCCGTGGATCTGGAGCGCGTCGTCGGCGACCTCGCAGGCGGCGCGCTGGGAGAGCAGCTTCGCCATCGTCACCTCGCGGATCGCGTCCTGGCCGTCGTGGAAGAGCCGCAGCGATTGGTAGGTCAGAGCGCGTGAGGCCTCGAGCTTGACCGCCATCTGGGCGATCTTGTGACGGATCGCCTGCTGCTTGCCGATCGGTCGGCCGAACTGCTCGCGCCGCTGCGCGTAGTCAATCGACTGCTCCAGCAGCAGCCGCATCGCGGCGACCGCCCCGAGCGCCATCGCGATCCGCTCCCACTGGAAGTTGGCCATGATCAGGTAGAAGCCCTTGTTCTCCTCACCGAGCAGGTTCTCGTCCGGGACGAAGACGTCCTGGAACGCCAGCTCGGCGGTGTCGGAGGCGTGCCAGCCCAGCTTCTCGAGCTTCTTCGAGACGCTGAACCCCTCCATCCCCTTCTCGATCAGCAGGAACGACAGCCCGCCATGACCGCCCTCCGGACTCGTCTTGACGGCGGTCACGACAACGTCGGCGCGGACGCCGCCGGTGATGAAGGTCTTGGCGCCGTTGACGACCCACCCACCGTCGACACGCTTGGCGTGCGTGCGGATGCCCGCGACGTCGGACCCGGTCCCTGGCTCGGTGATCCCGAGCGCCGCGATCTTCTCGCCCTGGATCGCCGGAACCAGGAAGCGCTGCTTCTGCTCCTCACTGCCGAACTTGAAGATCGGCGGCGTCGCGATCGTGATGTGCGCGCCGACCCCCGCCGCCACGCCGCCCGAATTACCGTGCGCCAGCTCCTCGAGCAGCACCGCGTCGTCGAGGTAGTCGCCGCCCTCGCCGCCGTACTCCTTCGGGTACTTCAGCCCAAGCAGCCCCTCCGCCGCCAGCTTCTCGAACACCTCGTTCGGGAACCACCGCTCCCGCTCCCACTCCTCAGCGTGCGGCGCCAGCTCCCGCTCTACAAACGCACGGATCGATGCCCGCAGCGCCTCGTGCTCACCCGTGAACGGCGGCGTCTGCGCCGGGGATATGGGGTTTCCCCCAGAGCGATTCCCAAGCGTCGGGGGAAATCCCATATCCCCGGCTCCCAACCCCGCTCGACTAAAGCCCGTAGGACCGCCCGATCACGTCAAGCATGATCTCGTCACTCCCCGCCCCAATCCGGTTCAACCGCATGTCCCGCCAAGCCCGCTCGATCCCGTACTCCCGCATGTACCCCGCCCCACCATGGATCTGCAGGCACTCGTCCGTCACCTCGCACGCCATCTGCGCCGTGAACAGCTTCGCCATCGAGATCTCGCGCACCGGGTACTCGCCGTTGGCGAACCGCCAGGCGGTCACATAGGTCATCTGCCGCCCGGCCTCGATCTTCGTCGCCATGTCGGCGAACTTGTGACGGATCGCCTGGAACTTGCCGATCGGGCGGCCGAACGCCTCGCGCTCGAGCGCGTACTCGAGCGTCTTGTCGAAGCAGCGCTGGGCGCCGGCAACGCAGCCGGCGGCGCCGATCAGCCGCTCGCCCTGGAGCTCCCACATGATGTGGTAGAAGCCTTTGCCCTCCTGGCCGAGCATCGCCGACGCGGGGACGCGGACGTCCTGGAAGGCGAGCAGCGCGGTGTCCGAGGCGTGCATGCCGAGCTTCTCGAGCCGCTGCTCGCGAATCACGCCGGGCGCGTCCATCGGGACGAGGAAGAGCGTGAAGTCGTCGTAGGTGCCGGCGTTGCCGGTCTTGGTGACCAGCACGATCACGTCGGCGCGGTGGCCGTTGGTGATGTAGGTCTTCGATCCGTTGATGACGTAGTCGTCGCCGTCGCGCACGGCGCGCGTCTTGATACCGGCGACGTCGGAGCCGGCGTCGGGCTCGGTGATGCCGAGGCAGAGGATCTTCTCGCCCTTGATCGCTGGGACGAGCCACTCCTGCTTCTGCTCCTCGCTGCCAAACAGGTGGATCGGCGGCATCGCCATGTCGGTGTGGACGGCGATGCCCATCGTCGTGCCGCCGGAGCCGGCGCGCGACAGCTCCTCGGCTAGCACGAGGTTGCAGAAGTAGTCGCCGCCCTGGCCGCCGTACTGCTCGGGCATCGACAGGCCGAGGAATCCGAGCTCGCCCATCCTCCGGATGATCGAGTCGGGGAAAGTCGTCTCCTCCCACTCCTCGACGTGCGGCGCCATCTCCTTGTCGACGAACGCGCGAATCGACTCGCGCAGCCGGTCGTGGTGCTCCTCGAAGATGAAGTGCTTGCGCTTGGACCCGAAGTCGGGTTTGAGGACGGACTCGGCGGTGGCCATCGGTGGTGCTCCCTCTGCTCGCGGTGCGCGGTCTGCAACGCACCGTACCAAAGTAGGGAGTGGCACTTCCTACTTTCTACAACGACGCCGCGAGCCATCGCGCTAGCGCCCTGCAAGAATCCCCGCCGATCTCGCGAACGGCAAGGGAGTGGACATGGGAGTTCTGGACGGGAAGTCGGCGATCGTCACCGGATCGGCGCGCGGCATCGGCCGCGCGACGGCGGAACTGCTCGCCGCGCAGGGCGCGCGCGTCCTGATCAATGATCTCGACGGCGACGTCGCCGAGCAGGCCTCGAACGAGATCGCGGGTGACACCGTCGCCTTCGCCGGCGACCTGACCAAGGACGGCGTACCGGACAAGCTCGTCGAGACCGCGGTCGAGGCGTTCGGTGGGCTCGACATCGTCGTCAACAACGCCGGCTACACCTGGGACGGGCCGATCCACAAGATGTCCGACGAGCAGTTCCAGGCGATGCTCGACATCCACAACGTCGTGCCGTTCAAGGTCCTGCGCGCCGCCGCGCCGCACATGCGCGAGCCGGCCAAGCAGGAGAAAGAGGAGGGTCGCGAGGTCTTCCGCAAGGTCGTCAACATCTCGTCGGTCTCGGGCACGATGGGCAACGCGGGCCAGGCGAACTACTCGTCCGGCAAGTCGGGCGTCGTCGGCCTGACCAAGACGCTGGCCAAGGAGTGGGGCCAGTTCAAGATCAACGTCAACGCGGTCGCCTTCGGCTTCATCGAGACGCGCCTGACCGCGTCGAAGGAGAACGCCGAGACGATCCACGCCGGCGGCAAGGACATCCAGCTCGGTATCCCCGAGCAGTTGCGCCAGATGGGCACGATGCTGATTCCGCTCGGTCGCCCGGGCACCCCGGAGGAGGCCGCCGGCGGCGTCTTCTTCCTCTGCTCGCCGTGGTCGAACTTCGTCCACGGACAGGTTCTCAACGTCACCGGCGGACAGTTCACCGGCATGACGACCTGATCCTGACTGCTGCGCCCCGTCGCCTGGCGGCGTCATCGGCCCCCTCACGTGCCAGAGGCACGCCGCGGGGGCCTGCTTCCTTGCCAGGCTCGGGGCTCGCAGGTCAGGAAGTTTTCTTACGCTCCTCCGAGAGCGGCTTGCCGGAGTCGTCGGCGATCGTGCCGGGGGGCCACTGGCCGAACCAGTTGTCGCGGGCGCCGTCCATCGTGAGGATCGAGCCGGAGTAGAAGTCGCCGGCGGGCGAGGCGAGATAGGCGATCGCCCAGGCGAACTCCTCCTCGGTCCCCAGCCGCCCGGCGGGAATCGTCTGCTCCAGATGCTCGACGACCGCCTGCGGATACTTGGTGCGCAGCGTCTCGGTGCCGAACTGGCCGGCGGCGATCGAGTTGAGCTTGATCCCATAGCGCGACCACTCGATCGACAGCACGCGCGTCAGGTTCTCGACCGCGGCGCGCGCGGCGGAGGAGTGGGCCATCCCCGGCAGGCCGTTGTGCGGCGAGATCGTGACGTTGACGATCTTGCCGCCCGCGCCGCTCGGGATCATCGCCTTGGTCGCCACGGCGTGGGTCATCAGCCAGGTGCCCTCGACGTTGAGCCGGATCACCGTGCGGAAGCCCTTCGGCGTGATGTCCTCGGCCGGAGTTAGGAACTGGCCGCCGGCGTTGTTGACGAGCAGGTCGATCTTGCCGTGCTCGGCGAGCACCGCGTCGACGAGCGCGTCGACCTGATCCTCCTCGCGGATGTCGCAGACCTGAGCGGCACAGCGGCCAGCGGCGCAGAGCGCGACCGTCTCCTCGAGCGGCTCCGCGCGGCGACCGCAGACGACGACCTGGGCACCGAGCGCCGCCAGCTCGATCGCGCTGCGGCGTCCGAGGCCGGAGCCGCCGCCGCTGATCAACGCGACCCGGCCGGCGAGCAGATCCGGCTTGAAGATCTCCGAGGACATCGCGCGCGCAGACTACCCGCAGCGGTAGATTGCCCCGATGGCCACGGCGGCAGAGCCACGGCCGGCGCAGCTGCCGCTGCCCGGCGGGCGCGAGGGGGCGACGGTCCGGCTCCATCCGCTGCTGTGCGCGCGGATGATCGCGCCGCCGGCGATGATGCACCGCAGCGAGGGCCGGCTCGCGCCGCTGCGCGCCCTCGGCGTCGGGACGTCGCAGGACGACTGGCCCGAGATTCCGGTCCAGTCGTTTCTCGTCGAGCATCCCGGTGCCGGACTGGTGCTGATCGATACCGGCTTCCATGCGGCGGTTGCAGTCGACCCGCGCCAGGGAATGGGTCGACTCGGCGGACTCATCTTCAAGGACCTGCGGATGGACACCGACCAGGCTGTTCCCGGCCAGCTGCGCGAACGCGGCTTCGACCCGGACTCGATCGGGACGGTGGTGCTGACTCATCTGCACGCCGACCACGCAAGCGGGATCGCCCAGTTCCCCGACGCCACGTTCGTCGTCAGCTCGGCCGAGTGGACGGCCGCCGCCGAGGGCGGCGCGACCGACGGCTACATCAAGCGCCAGTTCGATCACGCCTTCGACTACCGGCTGCTCGACTTCGAGAGCGACGCCGCCGACTCGTTCGCCAGCTTCGGCCGCTCGCTCGACCTGTTCGGCGACGGCAGCGTGCGGATCGTCTTCACACCCGGCCACACCGCCGGCCACTGCTCGGTGATCCTGCGGCTCGCCGAACGCGACGTGCTGCTGACCGCCGACGCGGCCTACTCGCGGCGCACGATCGACGAGACCGCGCTGCCCTACAAGATGGACGACGAGCACCGCTTCCGCCGCTCGCTGCGCGAGGTCCAGCTCTACATCGAGCAGAACCCCGACACGCTCGTGATCACCGGCCACGACATGGACGCCTGGCGCCGACTCGACGCCGTTTATCAGTGAGTAGAACCGGGGGCTCACGCCCCCGGACCCCCGGGGCGCCTGGCCGGTCGCCCGCTACCTGCCGAGCTTGCGCGCGTCGGCCCAGAGCCCGCGGATGCGCTCGAAGACCTGCTCGGAGGCGTACTGCGCCTGCTCGCGCGTCGGCTCCTCGTCCAGCTGGTCGAAGCGGACCGGCTCACCGAAGCGGACGCTGACCTTCGGGAACTGGCCGCGCTTCCAATTGCGCGTCTTCTCCGAGCCGATGATCGCTACCGGGACGACCGGGACGCCGGTCTCCAGCGCGAGCTTCCCGACGCCGGGCCGCGGCGTGCCGAGCTCCCCGCTGCGCGAGCGGCCGCCCTCGAGGTACATCACGACGATGTCGCCGCGCGCGAGGATCGCCTGCGCGGTGACGAAAGCTTCCTCGTCGTGGTGGCCGCGCCGGACCGGGAACACGCCGCCGTACTTGTAGATCAGCCAGAGCGGGAAGGTGAACAGCTGCGACTTCGCCATGAAGTGCACCTTGCGGCGCAGGTAGACGGCGAGGAAGAAGTGGTCGAGGAACGAGAAGTGGTTCGGCGCGAGGATGCACGGGCCGTCGGCGGGGACGTTGGTCGTGTCGAAGGCGCGCGTGCGGAAGAAGCCGAGCAGGTAGGGCGTCAGGACGACGCGCACGGCCTCGTAGACCCAGGTCGGCCGGTGGCCGCGCGTACGCGCGTGGAAGTGGTCGAAGTCTTCCTTGGGGCGCGGGTCCTTGTAGACCTGCTCCTTGATCTTGAGATCGGCCATCAGGCGCCTGCCCATCCCCGTGAGCGGTCGAGCGCGCGGCGCCATCCGGCGAGCAGCTCGTCACGCTGAGCCGCCGGCATCCGCGGCTCGTAGCGCGCGGCCTCGCGCCACAGTCCGCGCACGTCCGTCTCGCTCCAGGTGCCGGTGGCCACGCCGGCAAGATACGCGGCGCCGAGCGCCGTCGTCTCCGAGACCTCGGGCACGACCACCGGAACGCCGAGCACGTCGGCCTGGAAGGGCATCAGCCACGAGTTGTGGACCGCGCCGCCGTCGGCCTTCAGCTCGGCGAACTCGATCCCGGAGGCGGCCTCCATCGCGCGCACTGCGTCGACTGTCTGGTAGGCGATCGCCTCGAGCGTGGCGCGCGCGAGATGGGCGCGCCCGGTCCCGCGTGTCAGCCCGACGATCGTCCCGCGCGCATAGGGGTCCCAGTGCGGCGAACCGAGGCCGGTGAACGCCGGCACGAGGTAGACGCCGTCGTTGCCGTCGAGCGAGCGCGCGAGCTCCTCGGTCTCGGCGGCGGTGCGGATGATCCCGAGCCCGTCGCGCAGCCACTGGACGGCGGCGCCGGTGACGAAGATCGCTGCCTCGAGCGCGTAGTCGACGCGGCCCTCGACTCCCCAGGCGACCGTAGTCAGCAGCCCCTCCTCAGGGGCGGGCGGCTTCTCGCCGGCATTGAGCAACACGAAGCTCCCCGTGCCATAGGTGTTCTTGCCGAGCCCGGGCGCGTGGCAGCCCTGCCCGTACAGCGCCGCCTGCTGATCGCCCGCGATCCCCGCGACCGGCACCGACCCACCGAACTCCGACGTCGTGCCATAGACGTGCGCGCTCGGACACGGCTCCGGGAGAGTCTCGATCGGTATCCCAAGCAGGTCGCACAGCTCGGCGTCCCACTCCAACCGCGCGATGTCGAACACCATCGTCCGCGACGCATTCGAGTAGTCCGTCGCATGCCGCCCCGTCAGCTTGTGCACCA
>CAMLNW010000053.1 GCA_946481495.1 uncultured Actinomycetes bacterium | reverse complement strand
GAGCGTTCGCGGCCGCCACGGCTTGGGCCGCGACGGCCAGCGCGAGCAGCGCGTTGCGGCCACGCTCGGGCGCGGCGCCGGAGTGGGCGGAGCGGCCGATCGCTCGGACGCGCAGCGTCGCGGCCGCCTTGCGCCGCACGATCACCGCCTCGTCGCCGTCCGGCGTGCGCTGGCCGGCCTCGAAGCAGAGGCAGGCGTCCCAGCCGGTGAACGCCTCGACGTGGGCGAACGGCGCGGTGCGCCACTCCTCGTCGGTCACCAGCAGCAGCGCGACCTCGGCGAAATCGGCGGTCCGCTCGGCGAGCGCGCGGAGGACGCCGAGCGCCAGCACGTCGCCGCCCTTCATGTCGATCGCTCCCGATCCCACGAGCCGGTCGCCGTCGGGCTCGAGCGGCCGGTGCTGGTCGTGGCCGATCACCGTGTCGAGGTGTCCGAGCAGCAACAACCGCTGGTCGCCGGTTCCGTTCAACCGCAGCACGAGGTCGTCGGCATGGCCGGGCGTCGAGCAGGGCAGACGCGCGACGGCCGCGCTCGCCGGAGCCAGCGCACCCGCGACCGCCACGCACTCCTCGGCGCCCTCGACGTCGCCCGACGGCGACGAGATCGCGACCAGCGCCTCGAGATCGCGCACCGCGCGCGGTGCTATCTGGTCGGCCTGGCTGCTGATCCAAGCGCCCATCGCGGGCGGCTAGGCGTCGAAGTCGATCGGCTGCGCCTCGAGCGGCTGGTACTCGATCGGCTGCTTCGGGCGCCGGCTTCCCGGCTCGCGGCCGGGCGGCTGCGACGGTGTCGGCAGGTCGGCTGCCGGCGGGATCGGCAGCGTCGCCGCGTGCTTGGCGGTCAGGTCGACGGCCTCGTCCCAGTGGGTGAGGTGGACGCCGGCTCCGCGCTCGACACGGTAGGTCGCCTCCTGGCCGGTGACCTCGACGCGCAACAGCGTGCCGCGCAGCTCGAGGCCGAAGCAGAGCCGGTCGATGCCCTCCGGCAGGCGCGGGTTGAACAGCAGCTTGCCGCCCTGCTCACGCAGCCCGCCGAAGCCCGCCACCGTCGCGATCACGGCGCCGGCGAGCGACGCCATGTGCAGCCCGTCGCCGGTGTTGCGCTCGAGGTCGGCGATGTCCATGTGCGACGCCTCGTAGAGGTAGTCCTTGGCGAGATCGAGGTGGCCGACCTCGGCCGCGATCACCGCCTGGGTGGCCGCCGACAGCGACGAGTCGCGCACGGTCAGCGGCTCGTAGTAGTCGAAGTTGGCGCGCTTCTGCTCGAGCGTGAAGGCATCGCTGCGAATCTGCATCGCGAGCACCAGGTCGGCCTGCTTGACGACCTGCTCCCGATAGAGCTGGAAGTACGGGTAGTGCAGCAGCAGCGGGTAGTTCTCCTCCGGCGTGTTCTCGAAGTCCCAGCGCTGATGGTGGAGGAAGCTGTCGTCCTGCGGGTGGATGCCGGCCTGCTCGTCGAACGGGATGAACATCGCGTCGGCGGCGCGCTTCCAGGCCGCGCGCTCGTCCTCGTCGACGCCGAGCCGCTTGGCGGCCTCGGGATGGCGCTCGGTGCACTTGTAGGCCGACTCGAGATTGAGCTGGGCCATCAGGTTGGTGAAGACGTTGTTGTCGACCAGCGCCGAGTACTCGTCCGGCCCGGTGACGCCGTCGATCCGGAACGAACCGTAGTCGTCGTGGTGGCCGAGGCTCTCCCACAGACGTGCCGTCTCGACCAGCAGCTCGCAGCCGTAAACCTCCTCGAACTCGCGGTCGCCGGTGGTCATCACGTAGCGGCGGACCGCGTCGGCGATGTCGGCGTTGACGTGGAAGGCGGCGGTGCCGGCCGGCCAGTAGCCGGAGCACTCCTCGCCGTGGATCGTCCGCCAGGGGAACGCCGCGCCGCGCAGGTGGAGCTGCTCGGCGCGCTCGCGCGCCTGCTCGAGCGTCGAATGGCGCCACATCAGCGCGTGGCGCACCGTCGCCGGCGCAGTGAAGGTGAGGATCGGCAGCACGAACGTCTCGGTGTCCCAGAAGGCGTGGCCGTCGTAGCCGCGGCCGGTCAGGCCCTTGGCGGGGATCGCGCGGCCCTCGTTGCGCGCCGCCGCCTGGAAGACGTGGAACATCGCGAAGCGCAGCGCCTGCTGCAGCTCGGCGTCGCCGTCGACCTGGATATCGGCGCGCTCCCAGTAGCGGTCGAGCACGTCGCGCTGCTCCTCGATCAGACCGTCGAAGCCCTCGGCGATCGCGCTCTCGAGGCTCGCGTCGACCTGGTCGCGCAACCACTCGACGCTCTGCTGCGACGACCAGTGGTAGGAGATGAACTTGACCAGCCGCAGCTTCTCGCCCGGCTGCAGCTCGACCGAGAGCGTCACGCGGCCGAGGTCGTCCTCGGACTGGGTCAGCTGCTCCACCTCGGCGTCGCAGTCGATCACGTGGTCCATCCCCGATGCCATCGACAGCCCGGACGAGCGGGTCATGTGGCCGAGCACGACGCGCACCTCGTCGTGGACCGAGAGGTCGGAGCGCAGCGCGTCCTCGAGGTGGCGACCGCCGCGCGGATCGTCGACGTCGGAGGCGCGCGGGCGGTTGACCTGGAGGTTCGACTGCAGCGCGATCCGCACCTTCTGGTCGATCGCCTCGACCTCGTAGAGGATTGCCGCGACGCTGCGCAACGACAGCGACACGAGCCGCTTGGTGTTGACCTTGACCGCGTGGCCGGAGGCGGTCCGCCAGACCAGGTCGCGTTCCAGCACGCCGGTGCGGAAGTCGAGCCGCCGCTCGTGGTGCTCGAGCGTGCCGCGGTGAATGTCGAGTGGCTCGTCCTCGACCTGCAGCCGGACGATCTTGCCGTCGGGCACGTTGACGACCGACTGGCCGTCCTCGGCGAAGCCATAGCCGCGCTCGCCGTACTGCAGCGGGTAGGACTCGTAGAAGCCGTTGAGGTAGGTGCCGTGCGTGCCGACCGGCTCGCCCTCGTCGAGGTTGCCGCGCAGGCCGATGTGGCCGTTGGCGAGCGCGAACAGCGACTCGCTCTGGGGCAGTCGGTCGATCTCGATGCCGCGCTCGACGAACGACCACGGCTCGGGCGGGTGACGCTCCTCGTTCCTCACGCCAGCAGCTCCGCCAGGTCGGAGACGACGACGTCGGCGCCGTGCTCACGCAGCGCGTCTGGTTGGCCGTGGCGGTCGACGCCGACGGTCACGCCGAAGCCGCCCGCGTGGCCGGCCGCGACGCCGGCGAGCGCGTCCTCGAAGACGGCGGCCGCCTCCGGCGGCGTGTCGAGCAGCTCGGCGGCGCGCAGGAAGGAGTCGGGGGCCGGCTTGCCCTTGATGTTCTCGGTCGCCAGCGTGACGCCGTCGACGCGCGCCTCGAAGCGGTCGGCGATCCCGGCGCTGTCGAGGATCAGCTTGGTGTTCGCGCTCGACGAGACGACGGCCGTCTTCAGGCCGGCCGCGCGTGCGGCATCGACGAACTTGACCGACCCTTCGTAGACGTCGACGCCACGCTCCTCGATCAGCTTCAGCACCAGCACGTTCTTGCGCTTGCCCACGCCATAGATCGTGTCCGTGTCGGGCGGGTCGTCCGGCGTCCCCTCCGGCAGCTCGATCCCGCGCGAGGAGAGGAAGTCGCGCACGCCATCCTCACGCGGCTTGCCGTCGACGTACTGGCCATAGTCGCGCGCGATGTCGAACGGCTCGGCGTCGGGCCCCAACCGCTCGCGCAGATACTCGTCGAACATCCGCTTCCAGGCCTCGGCATGCACGCTGGCCGTGTCGGTCAGCACGCCGTCCATGTCGAACAGACAGGCGCGGATCGTCTCAGGCAGGCGAATCATCGGCGAAGCCTGGCACAAGTCGGCTCGCGCTACGTCTTGCGACGCTGAGACTCGGCCATGGCGCGAGCGCGGTCGGCGTGGGCGAGCAGCTCCCGTGCTGGTCGTATCGGCGACAGCGAAGCTCGCCGGTGGCTGATCTTCGCCGCCGCGAGGACGGCCGTCAGCGCGAGGACCGGCTGATGGGAGCTGTCGGCATCGAAGGCGATCACGTACTCCTGGCGGTCCCCGTCGCAGAGCGTCCACCATTTCGCCGTCGCCATCAGCTCCGCGTCGGCTAGGACATCCAACAGGCTGGCCGTCTGGCGACCTGTCGCCTCCGCGAACACCAACTGGTTGCCGCGTGGCTGAAGGTCCTCGTCGCGATTGGCCAGGGTGGTCTCCAAGCCCATGCGCTGGTCGTCGGGGAGAACGAATGCGGACTTGGGCGGCCGTCCGAGGCGCTTGACGTCTGCTGTCGGCGACCGCTCTGCGAGGAGGTTCTTGGCAACCATCTCGCGGGCGACCTTGCGGACGCGCGAGGAGTCGCGGTGGACGCGCGCGCCGATATCGAAAGCCGTCAGCGGCTCTGCAGCCATCAGCAGGGCCTCGCCGATGGCGAGTTGCGTGGCGCTGGCGCCGTTCCACGCCGAGCTGTCGTCTTCGTCGATCATCATTACGGTTTCTCGACGCTAATAACGCCGAACGTTAGATCCCGTACTCAGCCTTTATACAAGCGAAATAATGACTGTCCGGGCTGCTGGGCATACTTACGGCACCTATCCGTAAAGATATCGCCACTGCGGCGAACGATCAATTCGCCGCAGATTGCAGGAACAGGCTCACGCGGCCGGTTCCGGGCGCCTAGTCTGAGAGGGATGGAGCTCACGATGACCGCGAAGACCTCAGATCCGCTGGCGACACACCTGACCCAGGAGATCGTCGAGGCGAGCGCTGCCCTGGTCGACCTCTGCAAGAGTCAACCCGACCGGGACTGGCCGGCTTACGAACTCAAGACTCAGGCTCGCAATGGCTGGAGCGCTGGGGCGATGAGCATGGCGTTGAGTCGCCTGCTAGACGAGGGCGTGCTCTGGGCCGAGGGAGATCGCATTCGCCTGAGCGAGTAGCGTTCTCCAGGTGGAGAGGGTGCTTGCGCCGCTCGACGACGAGCGGCAGAACGAGCTGTGCCGGCGGATGTCGGAGGGGACGGGTTCCGAGGAGAGGCGGGATGGGGGCGCGCGCGGCCGCTACCGAACCCCTGCTCAGCGCGACTGCGATCGCATCCTCTACTCCTCGGCCTTCCATCGGCTCGCGTCGGTGACCCAGGTCACTGCGTCGGAGTCGGGCCATACGTTCCACAACCGGCTGGGGCACTCGCTGAAGGTGGCCCAGATAGGCCGGCGCAATGCCGAGCGCCTCCGCTGGCTCGCCGAGCAGAAGCAGCTGACCGGCGCCGCTGCGCGGCTGATCGAAGCCGTCGATCCGGACGCCGTCCAGGCGGCCTGCCTCGCGCACGATCTGGGGCACCCGCCGTTCGGCCACATCGCCGAGCACGTCCTCGGCGATCTCGCCCGTGAACACGTCTCGGATGGCTTCGAGGGCAATGCCCAGAGCTTTCGCATCGTCACCAACCTCGCGGTCCGCGACGACGCGCGCGGGCTCGATCTGACTCGCGGGGTCCTGAACGGGATCCTCAAGTACCCATGGCGGTACAGGCCCTCCGATCCCGTCGACGGCGGAGTCCGCGAGCGTAAGTGGGGGTACTACGAGGAGGACGAGGACGCCTACGAGTTTGCTCGCGCTGGATGGCCGGATGACACCCTGGACGAGCTTCCCGAGCGCAGCTTCGAGGCCGAGCTGATGGATTGGGCCGACGATCTCACCTATGCCCTCCATGACATGGACGACTTCTATCGCGCTGGCCTCGTCCCGCTCGACCAACTGGCCCAGGGTGCCGACGAGCTGAAGCGCTTCGAGCAACTGCTATACGAGGCGCGTGACGCCGCACCGCGGGCCTTTCCCAGCTTGGAGATCCCGGAGATCGTGCAGACCGTCCATCGGATCTGCAGTCTGGAGGGCCCGCTGGCGTCGTACCATCACACGCGCGACCTGCGTGCGCTGATGCGCGAGTTCGGATCGAAGCTCATAACCAGGTACCTGGAGGCATTCCAGGTCGAGAACGGCCCGGGCGATGACGAGGTGCTGCTGAAGATCGACGAGGGCGTGCGACGGGAGGTCGACGCACTCAAGCTGCTGGTTGGCGTCTACGTGATCCGCCGTCCGGGCTTGGCCGTCGTCCAGCACGGTCAGACGAAGGTGATCGCGGACCTGTTCGGTTGGTATTACGACGCGAGCCCGGCCGGCGCTAACGGCGATCGGCGGTTGTTCCCGCCTGGCGCGCGCGAGCGGCTCGAGAAGGCCGGGAACAGTCCGCATCAGCGAGCGCGTGTGGTCATCGATCTCATCTCGGGCTTGACCGAGAGCTCTGCGATCCAACTGCACCGGCGCCTGTCGGGCGGCTGGACGGCGCCTACGCTGGACGCCACGGCCGTAATGGGCTAGTCCAAACTCAGCTGCTCGGCTTCTCGTGATGGCCGCCGAACTCGAAGCGCATGGCGGATAGGAGGCGGTCGGCGTAGTCGGCCTCGCCGCGGGAGGAGAAGCGCTCGAAGAGGGCGGAGCTGAGGACGGGGGTGGGGACTGCCTCGTCGATCGCGGCGATGGCGGTCCAGCGGCCCTCGCCGGAGTCGGAGACGCGGCCGCCGAACTCGTCGAGGTCGGGGCTCTTGTGCAGCGCGCTGGCGGTCAGGTCGAGCAGCCAGGAGCCGATCACGCTGCCGCGGCGCCACATCTCGGCGACCTCGGGCAGGTCGAGGTCGTACTGGTAGAGCGCCGGGTCGCGCAGCGGCGTCGTCTCGGCGTCGACCTCCTGGCTGGCCTTGCCGACGTTGGCGTGGCGGAGGATGTTCAGGCCCTCGGCGTAGGCGGCCATGACGCCGTACTCGATGCCGTTGTGGACCATCTTCACGAAGTGGCCGGCGCCCGACGGTCCGCAGTGCAGGTAGCCCTTCTCCGATTGAGACGGCTCGCCCTCGCGGCCCGGTGTGCGCTGCGCAGCCTCGATACCCGGAGCGAGCGACTCGAAGATCGGGTCGAGCCGCGCGACGGCGTCGTCGTCGCCGCCGATCATGTGGCAGTAGCCGCGCTCGAGGCCCCAGACGCCGCCGCTGACGCCGACGTCGAGGTAATGGATGCCGCGCTCGCGCAGCTCGGCCGAGCGGCGCAGGTCGTCGTGGTAGTAGGAGTTGCCGCCGTCGATCAGCGTGTCGCCCGCCTCGAGGTGCGGCGCGACCTCGGCGATCGTCTGGTCGACGACGCCGGCCGGGACCATCATCCAGACGGCGCGCGGCTTGTCGAGCTTGGCGACCAGGTCGGCGAAGCTCTCGGCCCCGGTCGCGCCCTCACTCGCGCTCTGCTTGACAGCGTCGGCGTTGAGGTCGAACACCACGCACTCGTGGCCGTCGCGCATGAGCCTCAGCACCATGTTGGCGCCCATCCGTCCGAGGCCGATCATCCCGAGCTGCATCGCGTCTCCTGTCGTCCGGTCGAAGGTCTGGCCAACTCTAGGCCGCTTCAGTGGCGGGCGACCTCGTGGCGCAGCTTGGCCCGCGCCTCGCCGTAGCTGTACGTCTCGTAGGCAACTAGTGCGACGAGCAGGACGGCGACGCCGGCCACGGTGGCGAGCGCCGGGATCTCGACGGCGACCGGGAGCAGCGCGAGCATCAGGACGGCGAGGCCGAAGCGGCGGGTGTTGAAGGTGTGGACGTTGCGCCAGCGGAAGGCGACGTGGGCGAGCGAGTAGAGCGCGACGCCGCCGAGCAGGGCGAAGGCGGGCACGACCTTCAGCGGCTCGTCGACGTGCTCGAGCGTCTTCTTCAGGCCGAGCGCGAGCAGGATGATCCCGGCGATCATCGGGGCGTGGAGGTAGGAGAAGGAGTCGCGCGCCATCCGGTTGCGCTCCTCGCCCTCGGGCGCCTCGACCAGCCGCCGCTCGGAGACGAGTGCGACGACGTCGAAGTACATCCACCAGAGCATCGCCGCGATGACGATGCCGAGGATGGCGGCGGCAACGACGCCAGCGGTGACGCCCGCCTCGGCGCCGAGGCCGATCGCCACGATCGACTCGCCGAGCGCGATGATCAGGATCAGCCCGTGGCGCTCGGCGAAGTGCTTCGGCGCGAGCCGCCAGCCGCTCGCGTCGATGATCCACGTGCCGCCCATGTCGAGCGTCAGGGCCAGCGCCCAGAGGGCGCCCTGCAGCTCATGATCGGCGAACGAGGCGGCGATCAGCAGGCCGGTGCCGATCGCGGTGCTGATCGCCAGGCGGAGGACCGATCGGCGCAGCCCGGGGTCGTCGCTGCTGGCGATTACGAACAGGGCGATGTGCCCGAGGCGGACGCCGCAGTAGGCGAGCGCCAGCAGCAGGCCGAGGTCGCCGAACGCCTCGGGGATGCAGAGCGCGACGACCAGCAGTGCCGCCATCGCGGCGAAGATCGCGATCCGCACTGCGCCCTCCTCCGGATCGACGACGCTCGTCAGCCACGAGTAGCCGACCCACGCCCACCACATCACGCCGAGTACGAGCAGTCCCTTGGCGAGCCCGGCCCAGGTCGGCTCGGCGGCCATCAACGCCGTGCACTGGGTGAACGCGAGCACGAAGACGAGGTCGAAGAAGAGCTCGAGCGGCGTGACGCTCTCGCCCTCGCGCAACGTGGCGTGCCAACGTGTCGATTGTGGTCCGACCGAAGTCATGAGCTCACGGGATAGAACCAGAGACGCACGGCTCGATTCGCGACGCGAGGAAAGATGGAGACGCGAGCTTACGTAGTCGTTAAGCTGGGCCTTCGGCTACGAGAGGGAGGATCTTGCGGCGCGCAGCTAGGACAGTCATATTCGCGGTTCCAGTGATGCTCATTCTATTGGTGGGCTGCGGTGACGATGATTCATCGTCCGGCAATGTCGGCGTCACTGCGCCAGATGTCGCCGCTGGTCTCCCGCCCAACGGCGGCAAGTTCCTTCCGTCAACGACCGATCTCGACTTTGACTTCAAGGGGGGCACGCAGAAACAGCTGACCTTTCACAACAGCAGCAAGACGGAGATCAGCGTGGGCGTTCCCAAGATCACCGGGCAGGGCGCCGAGCGCTTCTCGATCGACGAGGGCTGCGCGAATACCAATCTGCCGGCAGCAGGTACCTGCCTGATCACGGTCAAGCGCGGGGGCCCATCGAACATCCGCCTGCTGGGTGCGACTCTGACGGTGCCCTCCAACGTGGGAGACGCCGAGGTGACGCTGGAAGACTAGGTAGGTTCCTGCCATGGCCAACGCCGTCGACGCCGTCGACGACAGCTTCTTCGAGACCGCCCCGCTGGTGGTCCCGACGACGATCGAGCTCGACGCCGCGCCGGCCGAGGTCTGGGAGGCGCTCGGCAGCGACGAGATGTGGTCGTGGTTCCCGCCGCTCGACCGTCTGCGCTGGCTGACCGCGCGTCCGCTCGGCGAGGGTGCTGTGCGGACGATTCGGGTCGCGCGGCTGTTCACGCTCGAGGAGCACTTCTACCGCTGGGAGGAGGGCCGGCGGGCGACCTTCCACGTGGTCGGCGTGACGCGGCCGGTGCTGAACGCGCTCGCCGAGGACTTCCTGGTCGAGCCGACCGCGAGCGGTGGGACGCGCCTCACTTGGACGTTTGCGCTCGACCCGAAGTTGCCGGGCGCGCGCACGCTCGGGCGGCTTGCCGCGCCGCTGCTGCGCGCCGGCAACCGGTCGATGATCTCCGGGATCCGCAAGATCCTGCCGCGCGGCTGAATCGTCGTCGTCCGCTACGGTGCCGCGGGTGACCGCCGCCGCGACCTCCCGGCCGATCGCCCTCGGCCCGAGCTGGCTCGACCCAGACGTGCTGATCGAGGCGTTCGGGATGCTCGGGATGCTGGCGATCGTCTTCGTCGAGTCGGGTCTGCTGGTCGGCTTCTTCCTGCCGGGCGACTCGCTGCTGTTTACGGCCGGGCTGCTATCGGCGAACAACGTGCTGCCGGACCTCTGGGTGCTGTTGGTGACGATCCCACTCGCGGCGATTGCCGGTGACCAGGTCGGCTACGCGATCGGACGCAAGGCCGGGCCGGCGATCTTCAGCCGTCCCGATAGCCGCTTCTTCCACCATGAGCATGTCGAGCGGGCGCAGGAGTTCTTCGACCGCCACGGCCCGCGGACGATCGTGCTCGCCCGCTTCGTCCCGATCGTCCGTACCTTCGCGCCGGTCACCGCCGGCGTCGCGCGGATGAACTACCGCACCTTCCTCACCTACAACGTCGTCGGCGGCGTGCTCTGGGGTGTCGGCGTGACCACGCTCGGCTACTTCCTCGGTCAGGTCGAGGTGATCGAGGCGAACATCGAGTTCGTGCTGATCGCGATCGTCGGTCTCTCGTTCGTCCCGATCGCGATCGAGCTGCTGCGCGGCCGCCGTCGGGCGCGCGCCGGTACGCGCTAGGTTGGCGGCCATGGCGATCGTCGTCTATGAGAAGCGAACCTGCACAACCTGCCGCAAGCTGGCGCAGTTGCTGGCGGAGCGGGGGATCGACTTCGACACGGTCGAGTACCACGTTGAAGGTTTGACTGAGCCGGAGATCCGTGACGCACGCCCAATCGAGCGCGTGCTCGAGATCCTCTAAGTCTTAGAGCAGGCGCTCCTCATGCAACCAGGCCTCGGTGCGGCGCATGCCCTCGTCGAGGTCGACCGCTGGCTCGTAGCCGAGCAGGCGGCGGGCCTTCTCGATCGAATAGCCGCCCGGGCGGGCGAGGTAGAGCATGCTGGTGGCGTTGAGCTCGGTCCGGTCGCCGCGCAGGCGCTCGGCGGCTCCGCCTGCGCGCGCGGCCGCGACCGCCAGCGGCGTCGGGAGGCAGAGCGGCCCGCGCTTGCCGAGCATGCGGAAGTAGTGACCGAAGAACTCCCTTGTCGACACGCCGTGCGGTCCGGCGATCGTGAAGACCTCGCCGGCCGCCTCGGGCCGCTCCGCGGCGAGCGCCAGACCGCTGACGAGGTCGTCGATGTAGACCGCGCTGAAGACGCCGTTGCCCATCGCGGGCAGCAGGAAGCGGTTCGACCTGATGATCTCGAGCGGCAGGGTCGTCCACGCTCGTGCGCCCGGTCCGTAGACGTCGCCGGGCCGGACGATCGCGCACTCGACCTCGCCTGCCGCATGAGCCTGGAGAACGACCTGCTCGCTGGCGATCTTGGTGTCGACGTACGGGTTGCCGTCGGGCCGGACCGGGTGGTGCTCGTCGACGCCGTCGGGAAAGCCGAGGTCCGAGAAGGCGCGCACCGAGGAGATGTGGACGAAGCGCCTTGCCCCGGCGCTGGCAGCGGCGTCGAGCACGTTGCGCGTGCCGAGCACGTTGGCGCGCCAGCTCTCGTTCATGTCGTAGGCGTTCGAGACGATCGCCGCCGTGTGGATGACGACGTCCGCGCTGGCGAGCGCCGCCTGCCACTGGCCTGGCTCCGACACATCGCCGGCGACGATTGCGCGCTCTGGATCGGCGCCGAAGTCCACGCCCGCGACCTCGTCCCCCTGGGCGCGGAACCGCTCTGCCACGGCGCGGCCGATGAACCCTCCAGCGCCGGTGACGAAGACCTTCATGCGGGAGTGGAGCCGAGGGGGCTCAAACCTCAGACGACGCGTGGCTCGTACCGCAGGGCCACCGCGCCTGAGCCGAACTCGTGTCGGCCGATGAGCTGCAGATCGACGTACTTCGACAGCCCTTCGAACAGCCACGGCCCGTGGCCCGCCAGCCGGGGGTGCACGACGAACTCGTACTCGTCGATCAGCCCTCGCTCCGCCAACGCCCGCGGGAGCATCACGCCGCCGACGTAGAGCGCGTTGCCGGGCTGCTGCTTCAGCTCTTGGACGGCGTCCGCGGGATCCCCACGCACGAGCTCGGCATTCCAATCGACCTGGTCGAGCGTGCTCGACACGACGTACTTCTTCGCCGCGTCGATCGTCCGTCCGAAGGGCGCCATCCAGTCCGGCATCTCCGGCGCGTTCTCCGACGGTCGCCAGGCGGACTCCATCATCTCGTACGTCACCCGGCCGAGAATGATCGCGTCGGCCTGCTCGATGGTCTCCGTCGCGTGACGGTGCGTCTCCTCATCAGGGGAGCCTGCCCGGTGGTCGCAACAGCCGTCCAGCGTGATGTTGATCGAGTACCGGAGCGGTCGCATAGAGCGATCCTACTTCCCGGGTTCCGCTCCGATGGAGCTGAGGGGACTCGAACCCCTGACCTCTGCCATGCGAAGGCCCCTTCGGGGGTAACGGCGTCCGCCTCTTTTCTGGCTCTACAGAGCGGAAAATCGGCTCATCCATGCGCCGCGAGCGGGGTCTGAGACGACCGCGCATTGCTTTGCATTACCGGCGATTCTAGGGGGTTTTGCCACGGGTTTTGCCACCAAGCGCCGAAGTCGGCTCGGCCCGCCAACTCGTCGGTGTGTCGCGGGGCATTGACGACCCCACTCGCCGCCCTACCTAGCCTGCCGTTGACCGATCTCGCCTTAGGCGTGACTAGCTGGGATCAGGACGCAGCACGCTTCAAGCTGGTGAACTCAAACTTCCTGAACGCCGGCTTGGCCCTCGTCGCGCCCCGCATAGGCGTAGCCAGGACTGCGGCGATGACCCGCTGGTTCCACAAGCCGTCCTCCTCGACCTGAAGTCTCGCCTCGTCCGAGTACGGACCCTCAACCACCCGCTTGCGTCCGTCTAGCTCAGGCGGCAGGCGCTCCCGGTCCAGAACGACGCGAAAGCGCTCCTCCTCGCTATCGGTCCGCGTCAAGGTACCGACGATTGTCAGCTCAATGGGCTTTAGCGGCTTCTCCCGCTGACTCGCGGTAACAATGCGCTCTGCCGCAGACGCCTCAAGCTCAGCCCGCTTATCACCCGGCCCCGAAACCTTGAGCGTGCCGTCACGCTTCGCCACGCTCCGAGCAAGGCTGACATACGCATCGGCGACTCCCTGCCCGTAACGGCGAGCCTGCTGCAGCGCCTGCTCTGGTGCTTGGTTGTCGAGAAGTCGCACAGCAGCATTCGCCGCAACCACGGACGTTGGTATCAGG
>CAMLNW010000052.1 GCA_946481495.1 uncultured Actinomycetes bacterium | reverse complement strand
GACCGCGACGGGCTCGTCATGACGACCACCCCGGCGGTGCCCGAGCGGTCGATCGTCAACGACGTCGTCTACTGGGACGGCGCCGCACTGATCGCCGCCTACGACGAGATCGAGCAGGCATTCGACAGCGCTGGGATCGCCGCCTGGCTGGTCTGGGTCCCCGACACCGACCCAGACATCGCGGACGCTCTGTCCGAGCGCGGCCACGTGCTCGACTCCGACCCCGAGGCGATGGTGCTTGACCTCGACGTCGTCGAGCGGCCACCCGAGCCGCCTGGCTTCAGCCGGACGATCGACCCGGTCGAGCTGGCGCGGCTCAACGACCACGCCTACGGGATGCGCAGCGCCTTCGAGCGCGCGCTCGAAAGCCTGCGCGCCGGCGACGGTCTCTACTTCTACGGCGCCGAGAACGGCGACGGCCTCGCGTCCGGACTCGTCACCTTCGACTACGGCGACGACTGCAGCGTCTGGCTCGTCGCGACCCATGAGACGGCGCGCGGACGCGGTCTCGCGAGCGCCCTGATGGCCCACGCGCTCGCCGACGCGCGCGAACGCGGCCGCACGACCTCGACACTCCAGGCGACCGACCTCGGCCGACCGGTCTACGAGCGGCTGGGCTACCGCTCGCTAGGCGAGATCCAGCTGTGGGAGAAGCGCCGTTCAGGCGACGACGGGCTCGCCGACGGCCACCCGTGAGAAGCGCATCGCGCCGTCGTCGACGTCGCCGTTGCGCAGGTTGCGCACGTCCGCGCGGTAGCTCATGCTGAGCTGCCATGGTGCCTCGGGGCCCTGCTTCGGGAACTGGTCGACCGAGCGCTGGACGTAGCCGGCCGTGAAGCTGAGCAGCGGTCGCCGCTCGAGCGTTGGATCGTCGTTGACCGGCACGCACTGGTCGTACCGATGGTCGTCCATGTGCGCCAGCAGTCGGCACATGTACTCGCAGGTCAGGTCGACCTTGAGCGTCCACGACGCGTTGACGTAGCCGACGGCGAAGGCGAAGTTCGGTACGCCACCGAGCATCATCCCCTTGTAGGCCAGCGTGTCGGGAAGAGCGACGTCCTCGCCATCGACGGCAAGCTGAATGCCACCGAACGCCTGGAGGTTCAGGCCGGTGGCGGTGACGACGATGTCGGCGTCGAGCTCGGTGCCCGACTCCATCTCGATCCCGAGCTCGGTGAAGCTGGCGATCCGGTCGGTGACGATCGTCGCCCGGCCCTTCGAGATCGCCCTGAACAGATCGCCGTCCGGTACCGCACAGAGGCGCTGATCCCACGGGTCGTAGCGCGGCCGGAAGTGGGTGTCGACGTCGTAGCCGTCTGGAAGCTGGCGCTTTGCGCCGAAGCGGATCGCCCGGCTGACCAGGTCTGGCCAGCGGCGGGCGAGCGTGTAGACGAGCGCCTGCACGCCGACGTTCTTGCGCCGCGCGATCGCGTAGGCGACGCGCGTGGGGAGGACGCGCCGCAACGCGTTCGCGATCAGGTCGCGAGAGGGCACCGAGACGACGTAGGTCGGTGAGCGCTGGAGCATCGTCACCTGGGCGGCCTCGCGCGCGATCGCCGGCACCAGCGTTACGGCCGTCGCGCCGCTGCCGATTACCACTACCCGCTTCCCGGCGTAGTCGAGGTCCTCCGGCCAGTGCTGGGGGTGGACGATCTGGCCCCGGAAGCGCTCCCGGCCCTCGAAGTGGGGGGTGAAGCCTTCGTCATAGCGGTAGTAGCCGCCGGCCGAGAACAGGAAGCCGCAGGTCAAGACGACCGTCTCGCCGTCGTGCTCGGCCGCCACCGTCCAGCGTGCGTTCGCGCTCGACCACTCCGCCCGCACGACGCGGTGCCCGAAGCGGATATGGCGGTCGATCCCGTTCTCGCGCGCCGTCTCGCGCACGTAGTCGAGAATCGCCGGGCCGTCGGCGATCGCCTGCTCGCCGGTCCAGGGCTTGAAGGCGTAGCCGAGCGTGTGCAGGTCGGAGTCCGACCTGATGCCCGGATAGCGGAACAGATCCCAGGTGCCGCCGATCGCGTCGCGGCCCTCGAGGATCGCGTATGTCTTGTGCGGCAGCTTCGACTGCAGGTGGTAGGCGGCGCCGATTCCCGACAGGCCTGCACCGACGATCAATACGTCTACGTGGTCGCTCATTTCTGCGGCACCAGTATCTCGCGGCGATCGCTCCGCGTACGCGATCTCGTGACCGGTTGGACTCCTGACGTGACGGCGAGCCGGTGCAGGCCCCAGGCGAGCAGAGCCAGCAGGGACAGGGCGATCGCCGCGACGACCAAGTAGGCGATCGCGGTCAGCGAGCCGGCGACGTCGGTTTTCTGCTCGCGCTGCAGCAGCTCGATGTCGGGAACGAGCTCGCGCGTGAAAGCGCGCGGCGCCGGCACCTCGGCGGCCGGGATCGCCGGATCGTCGGGCAGGAAGATCGGCGCGCCGTCGAGGGCATTGCCGCGCTGGAGCCGGATCAGCGACTTCCAGTTGCCGTGGACGGGGATCGGCTCGGTAGTGCGGTAGACGCCCTCGCGGACACGCTCGAGCCGGTCGACGACGAGGCCGTTGCCCTGCCAGGCGGTCGCTGTCAGCGACTCCGCGTTGTCGGCGGCGTTGGGCGGATCGAAGCGGATCGTCGCGGCGATCGTCCGCTCCGCGCTGCGGTCGATGTCGCGGGTGGTCACGGCGACGGTCGTCGGTGGGCCGGGCGGGGTGTAGAGCGCCCACAGCACCATCGCCCCGATGCCGGCCGCCGCCGTCGCGCCGGCGACACGCAGCGATGGCGTACGCGGGATCGTGTCCGACGCCAGATGGGCGCCGACCCATGCGCCGATCAGCGACGCGCAGACCGCCGCGGCGAATCCGACTAGGGCACCCTCCGGGAACAGCGCCGCGGTCCAAGGCAGTGGCATCCAGATCTGCGTGAACAGCCACTCCGACGCCAATCCGACCGTGCCGATCAGAATGCCGGCCCAGGCACCGAATTTCAGCGGCCGCTCGCGCGCCGGGATCGTCAGCGCGAGCAGCTCGACGGCCACGACCGACACGACGTAGAGCGGAAAGTGGGGGGTGGTCTCGCCAAGGATCGGGCCGACCAGCACGGCGAGGAAGCCGCGGATCAGCAGGAAGAACAGCACGGCTCCGAGCGCTGCGCCACGGCCGAGCCAGATCCGCGCCGCGACGAGCACGACACCCGCCGCAAGCATGATCAGCAGCGGCTGGAAGACCATCCGGAACTGGCCGATGCCGAAGTCGAACTCCGCCTGGAAGGCCGACATGCCGAGTAGCAGGCCGCCGGTCAGCGTGACCAGGCGTAGCTTGTGGATCCAGCGCTTCTCACGGTGGGTCGTCGCGTCGCCGGCCAGCTTGGCCGCCCGTCGCGACTCGGTCTGCAGCACGGCGATCCCGACGAGCGACATCGACGCGCCGCCGATCAGCATCAGGTGCGTCGGTCCCCAGAGCGTCACGTCCTGGCCGAACAGTCGGTGCCAGACGTCGTCGAGCGGGAACCCGAGCAGCGCGAACGCCCCGCAGGCGCAGATCATGACGCCGCCGAGCGGGGCGTACCAGTCCTTGCCGAGCCGGACGGCGCTGGCGCTCGGCTTCCCCTTGGGGAGGACCATCGCGAAGAAGCCGGCGCTGAAGATGCCGTAGAGGCCGGCCAGGATCAGGTAGTGGGCGGGGTTGGCGAGCGGTCCCTCGTCGCGACCGACGTCGATGTGCAGCGCGATGTCCCAGTACATGCCGGTGACGGCGAGCAACAGCGATCCGGCGGCGAGCGCGGCGGGGAAGGCGGCCCAGCCGGGCTGGCCTGACACGCGCGTCGAGAAGGCGGCGATCTTGCCGAGGATCGGCACGGTTCCGCGCCGGTGGCCGTCGCCGAGCCAGAGCAGGCCGAGCGTCAGCAGCGTGGCGCTGATCGTGGCGATCGCGATCTCGGTGGTGGCCGCTCCTCCTGCCGGGGGTGTCGAGGCCGCGGTCGCGGACAGCAGATCGTTGATCATTGTCCCACCGTATCATGTGACATCATTTGATGTCACGTTATTCGTAGTAGCATTGAACGATGGCCGACACACAGCTGACGATCGACGAGCTCGGGCGCGAGACGGGAATGACCGTCCGCACGATCCGTTCCCACCAAGCGCGCGAGCTACTCCCGCCGCCTGAGGTCCGCGACCGGGTTGGCTACTACGGGCCCGAGCACGTCGCTCGGTTGCGGCTGATCCAGCAGTTGCAGGCTGAGGGCTTCAACCTGCGCGGAATCAAGCGCCTGCTGGCTACGACCGGTGGGCCCGCCCAGCAGCTGCTCGACGTCGGCGAGGCGGTGCGCGCGCCGTTTGCGGTCGAGTCGCCGCAGGTCTTCACGACCGAGGACCTGGTCGAGCGCTTCGGCGCCGAGGGGGGAAGGGAGCTGCTCGCCCAGGCCGAGCGGATCGGGACGCTCGTCCCGCTCGGCGGCGGCCGCTACGAGGCGCCGATCCCGTCGCTGCTCGACCTCGCCGAGGAGGTCGTCTCGAACGGCGTCTCGCTCGAGGCCGCGGTCGCGGTGATGGACAAGGTCAACCAGAGCTGCCAGTCGATCGGCCGCGCGTTCGTCGACCTCTACCTGGCCGAGGTCTGGAAGCCGTTCGTCGACGCGGGCTATCCGGAGGAGCGCTGGCCCGAGGTGATGAAGTCGATCGAGGACCTCCGCCCGCTCGCCGCGAAGGCGATCGAGTCGATGTTCGGCCTGACGATGACCCACGAGGTCGATGCCGCCTTCGGCAAGGAGGTCAGCCGTCTCGCCAAGAGCAAGAACGGCGGCAGCCGGCCGCGCTAGATCAGCTCGAGCTGCTCGTCGAACATGACCTCGCCCTCCAGGGTGCGGTGGACGGGGCACTTGGCGACGATCTGCATCAGCTTGTCGCGCTGCTCCTCGGGCAGCTCCTTCGGCAGCCTGACGGCCATCTGGAAGCGCGTCGGCGAGCCGCGCTGGGCCGGCTCGTAGTCGACCTCGACGACGACGTCGCCGACGTCCCAGCCCTTGCGCTTGGCGTACATCTCCATCGTGATCGCGCTGCACGAGGCGAGGCTCGCCGCGAGCAGCTCCTGCGGGTTCGGGCCGGCGTCGGTGCCCCCGGCGGCCGGGGGCTCGTCGGACGTCAGCTTGTGGCCGCCAACCTCGACGTGGTGCTTGAAGCCGTCGCTGCCGACGCGCCGCGCGACCGCCTTCATCCGGCGTCCCTGCCCTGGAACAGCTCGGGATCGGGGCGGTCGGCGAAGCGGGCGAGCGCGAAGACCGCGTCGGCGAGCCGGTTGAGGTAGCGCAGCACGGTGTCGTCGGCGAGCTCGCCGGCCTCGTTGAGCGCGCTGACACGCCGCTCGGCGCGGCGGATCGCCGCGCGCGCGACGTCGAGCCGCGCCGACAGCTCGTTGCCGCCCGGGATGACGAACTTCGGCGGCAGGTCGACGCGGTCCATGTAGCGGTCGATGTCGCCCTCGAGCTCGGCGACCATCGCCTCGGTCACGCGCGAGACGCCGTCCTGCAGCCGCTCGGCGGCGCTCGGGGCGGTCGCCAGCTCGGCGCCGGCGATGAACAGCTCGTTCTGGAAGCGCAGGATGTCGGTGTAGAGCTCGGAGTCCTCGTCGGCCGCGGCGCGCGCGAGGCCGAGCGACGAGGCGGCCTCGTCGACCGATCCGTAGGCCTCGGGGCGCGCCGACGACTTGCCGACACGGCCTCCGTACCAGAGCCCGGTCGTCCCGTCGTCGCCTTTGCGCGTGTAGATCTTCACCGCTCTATTGCAGCAGGTTGAAGATCAGGCCCGTGGGGATCTTCGGGTAGAAGTAGGTCGACTTCGGCGGCATTGACTCGCCGGCCTCCGCGACCTCGCTGACCTGCTCGACCGGCGTTCCGCGCATGAAGAAGCCGGCGTCGTAGCGGCCGCTCTCGACCGCCTCGACGGCGTCGTCGAAGCTCTTCGAGTAGTTGAGCCCGTTGAGGTGCGAGATGTCGTCCTCGCTCATGCCGAGCGCGCCCTTGAGGACGAGCGCCTCGAGCACCGCGGTGTCGAGCCGGCGGTAGGGCTCGGGCATCCCCGCGAGCGCTGCGTCGGCGATCGCCTGGTCCTTCAGCGTCACGCGGTACGGCTGGCGGTGGAAGGAGTCCATGTAGCCGAACTGCACGCGGCCGTCGGGGTCGCCGGTCGGCTCGAGCTGGTCGCGCTCGATCGGGGTGACCTCGAAGTCGCGCATCAGCGTGTCGCGGATCGCCTCCTGCTTCGCGCGGTCGTCCTTGAGTCCGCTCAGCATGCGGTGGGTCGGGAAGACCAGCAGGCCCGGATCGGACAGCGCGCAGAGGAACATCAGCACGTAGCGGTGGTCGCCCTCGCCGCCGATCTCCTCGGCGTAGACGCGCGCCGTCTCGTAGCGGTGATGGCCGTCGGCGATCAGCAGCTCGGCATTGGCGAGCGCGTCCTGAAGCGCTGTGACACGGGCCGGGTGGGCGATGCGCCAGAGCGTGTTGACCGTTCCCTCGTGGTCGGTGGCCGTCGCGAACGGAGTCTCGGCGACAGACTCGGCGAGTACCGCGGCAGCGTCGCCGCGCGGATCGGGGAAGAGGCTGAAGATCGGGGACAGGTTGGCCCGCGTCGCGCGCGTCAGCCGCAGCCGGTCCTCCTTCGGGCCGGGGTGGGTCCGCTCGTGCGGCCGGATCCGGCCCGCGCCGTACTCCTCGACGCGCACCCGCGCGAAGAACCCACGCCGCCGCTGCTGGCTGCCGTCCGGCGCCGTGTACTCCTGGTCGAGCGCCCAAAATGCCGGCTCCTCCTCCTGGACCAGCGCTCCCTGGGTGCGCCAGTGGTCGAGCAGCGTCTCGGCATGCAGGTACCGGTCGCCGCCGTCGGTCGCCACCGGCAGATCGATCTCGACCACGTTGTATGGCGACTTCGCTACCAGCTCCGCCCGCAGCTCCTCGTCGATCACGTCGTACGGCGGCGCGATCACGTCATCCAGCGGCCCGACGACGGACTGCTCGTAGCGAAGCGTCTTCAGCGGCTGTACCTCTGCCATCGGCGCGGGACCCTATCGGGGCTAGACTGACTGACCTCGGGACGTGGCGCAGCCTGGTAGCGCACCTGCTTTGGGAGCAGGGGGTCGCTGGTTCGAATCCAGTCGTCCCGACTTCGGCGATCATTCAGTCAGGCCCCCGTAGCTCAGCTGGATAGAGCAGCGGACTTCTAATCCGCAGGTCGCTGGTTCGAATCCAGCCGGGGGCGCCTCCAAGACTGCGCTTCGGAAGCGGTTTTTACGCCGGTCAAGGCCAGGCGCCTGACCCGCCGAAGCCGCAGGTGGCAACAAAGTGGGAACTCGCGGCCCGAATAGCGCGTCGGCGCTACTGTCCAATCCCTCCGACGGGACTGCTGAGATTCCGACGTGAGCCGTCCAGCGCCAACCATTGCCCAAGTCGCTCCCGCAGGACTTGATCGCGGGGCCCGGCTCCTGATTCTCAAGGCCGTTATTGGAGCCACGCATGGGGACATCCTGAGGTCCTTCTTCGACGGAACGTGGGCAGACACCCGCGACTACTTCGAGGGGTTGAAACGAGCGGGTCACTCGCACGTGCTCACGGAGATTGAGAGGGAGCTCGATCCCGATCTAAGCGCTGAGGACTTCGCCAGGCTACTTCTCACGTCTATGCCAGACGGTGACTTCCTCACTGCGGCTGAGTCTGGCCTGTCCGCTCAGTTCTTGCCGTGGGATTTCGATCCGGTTCTCGATGCGATCAACGAGGTCTGTGAGCGCCGAGGCGTGCCCTACCGCATCACAAGAGCCGGCAGATTTGAGTGGGTCGGAGACGCCGTCGTAGAAGAGCAGGTGCTTGCCCCAGCGTTGTCCGCTCTCCACGACGCGCGCCTCAGCGCTGCTCGGTCGGACTTCGACAGTGCCCGCCAGCAGCTGCGAGAGGGCACGCCAGCCGCGCAGAAGATCGCCGTAGCCGAGGCGTGCAGCGCAGTTGAGTCGGGACTGAAGGCCTTACTGCGTGAGCATGGCAGCGAGATGCCAGCCAAGCAGAACCTCGACGCGCTGATCGAGGCGTGCCGCTACGCCAAGCTGTTCCCGCCTGCCGTTGACAGCGGCGGCGTGCCCGTCGAGCAGATCCTCGCCGCACCCGGACGCTTCGGCAATCGGCGTGGGCGTCACGGGTCGCACGTACCTCATGACGTCGAGCCCGACGAGGCTGAGGCAGTGGTCGCGTCCGCGGCCGTGGCGCTGACACTGATCGCGCGTCGACTTCCCTAGACCGTCGGTACTTCGGGCGCGAGGCCGACGGCTTGTGGCTGTAGAACCAAGACGCCCGCCACGGTGTGGACCCAGGCGGAGGACCCCTAAGAGTTCCTGGCCGCAATTTCGCACGCGTGCTCGTTATTGCTGCCCTGCGGCAGCATCGGGCTGCGGTTCGACCTCGGCGGGTGGGTCGTGCGGGAATTGTGTCCGCGTCAAAGATCGCGCGGGCGCAGCGCGACGCCGAGGCGGTCGACGCCGCGGAGGAGGCGTTCATCGAGCGTGACGAGCTTGCAGCCGAGCAGTTGGGCCAATGCGACGTACTGGGCGTCGTAGGTCTTTGCCCAGCCCATCTGGTCGGCGAGGTCCCATGCGGCGCGGTGGAGCTTCGTCGGTGAGCGGATGCTGATCGGTGCGTTGAGGACGCGGTCGCGCATCAGCTTGGCGCGGTCGGGCGTGATCTCCTTGCGCCATGCGGTCTCATGAAGGACGGAGGTCGTCTCGACAGGAAGTAGCGGTGGCGCCACTAGGTCGTGGGCGTTGAAGCGGGCGAAGCCGACCGGGTTGTGGCTCGCGGCGATGGCCACCGAGGCGTCGAGGACCAACTGCATTTGCTCAATGGGCGGTACGGGAGCGGTGGATCGCGGCGACCCAGTTGAGGGCGGGCTCGCCGTTGTCGCCGGTCTTCCACTCGTCGGGAAGGTCGGCCATCGGGTAGATCTCGTTCGCGATCTGGTCCAACTCGCGTGGCTCGATCGCGTGGCGGGCGCCGACCCGCTTGGCGGGTAGCTTGCCCGAACGGATCCAGCGACGGACAGTCTCGGGGCTGCGTCCGATTCGATCGGCGGCTTGAGCGACCGTCAGCATGAGAACCATCGTACGCCGCAGCGCGGATCGCTCGGCGGGACCGCCCAGGTGTTCGTTCGCAGCGTGTCTCCAGAACCTAGGCGGCATATAGCGCAGCGTATATGCTGGGTCGGATGGTTCATCGCATGGAGGATCAAGAGTGGATCTCACCGCAGCAGGCGGCGGTACGGCTGGGGTTTTCGCACGAGTATGTGCTGCGGTTGATCGACGCGGGCTCGATCGAGGCGGAGCGGATGCCGGGGTTGAGCTACCCGCAGATCCCGTTGTCGGCGGTGTTGGCGTTCGAGGAGCGGAGGGCCGAGGCCGATCGTTCGGCGGCCGAGTGGTCTCGCTCGCTGGACGAGCTGGGTGCACCACTTGAGTGACGTCTGCTCATGGCCGGATTGGCCACGAAACCGTGTCCCGAACCATGTCCCCAACTAGGCAAATGTGTCCCGAACCAGCTCGACTCAACTCCGCTCTAGGTACCAGGGGCTAAGCGTCTAGGAGGGTTTCGCCGTGGAGCAGCGACTTGTAGCGATCGGGGACAGCATCACACTCGGGCACTGGGATCCCGAAGGAGGATGGATCGCCAGGCTGCGGCGTGAGAGCGATGCGGTGGTCGTTGCGACCGCGCGCAAGCAGTACGCGGCGGTCTACAACCTGGGGATCAGCAGCAATACCTCGCGGGACGTCCTGGAGCGGTTCAAGGGCGAGGTCGACGCACGCCTGCGCGCCGACGAGAGCGAGGAGGCGTTCGTCGCGTTGGCCGTCGGGATCAACGACAGCCACACCAAGGGCCAGGAGCCCGTCACCGATCTCGACCGATACCGCGAGAACATGGAGGCGCTGGTCGCGCTTGCGCTCGCGCGCACCAGCAGGGTCGTGGTAGTCGGGCTCACGCCCGTCGACGAGAGGTTGCCACCTTCGACACGGTCGCGTCGGACGTCGCGCGAAGCGGTGGCGTCGCTTTTGCAGACTTGTCTTTAGACCCGCTGCTGCGTACGGGCGACGTTCACCTGGAGTGGGATGGGCTGCATCTGAACGCCACTGGACACGAGCGCGTCGCCGAGATCGTCGGCGACGAATTGGCAGGGCTGGGCTGGCGAGCCTGGCCTCCACGAGTCTGAAAGGCCCCGGTGACGCGCTAGCGTTCCCCCGCTATGCGCGACGGCGTCGATCCCGAGGAGTTGGAGGTCTGCCTGCGGGTGATCGCGGAGCTGGACGAGCTGCCGGTCGAGCATCCGGATGCGGTCGTGGTCCAGCAGGCGGTGGCGAAGCTGTTCAAGACGGTCAAGCGGCGGCGGAAGGTCGAGCGGCGGGAGGCGGTGCTCGCCAACGACCGTGCGGTGACGGCCGCGACGGCGACCGCCGCGCCAGGGCGGATCGACGACGAGACGCAGGGGTTGCCGCTGACGTCGAACACCAAGGGGGCGACCGCGGGGCGGTTGATCGTGGCGCGCGCTTGCTACGTCTGCAAGGAGCGCTACCACGACGTCGACGCGTTCTACCACCAGCTCTGCCCGGCCTGTGCGGCGGAGAACCACGAGCGGCGTGACGCGCGGACAGACCTGACCGGACGGCGGGCGCTGCTGACCGGCGGGCGGGCGAAGATCGGCATGCACCTCGCGCTGCGGCTGCTGCGCGACGGGGCGCACACGACGCGCGACCCGGCTCAGGTGATCGCGCTCGCCGACTCGGTCGCGGCGGCTGGCCCGCTGGACATCCTGATCAACAACGCGGCGCAGACGGTCCGGCGCTCGGCAGAGGCCTACGCGCTGTTGGCCGACGCGGAGGCGGCGCCGCTGCCCGTTGGGGCGCTGCCCGAGCTGACAACGTTCGGGCGCGCCGGCAAGGTCCGGTACGCGGTCGGCGCCGGGGCGAGCGGCAGCGCGGGCGAGGTGCCCGCAGCTCCCGCCGGCCACTGGTCGCCGACGCCCGGGGCGCTCACGGAGCTTGCCCTGACCGCTCGCTCGGCGTCACCGGAGCGGATCGCCAGCAACCAGGCGATCGACGCCGGCGGGCTAGTCCCGGATCCCCATCCCGAGAACAGCTGGAGCCAGACCGTTGACGAGGTTGACCCGGTCGAGCTGCTCGAGGTCCAGCTCTGCAACATGACCGCTCCGTTCGTGCTCGTCAGCCGCCTGCGGCCCGCGCTCGCCGCAGCCAGCGCGCGACGCAAGTACGTCGTCAACGTCTCGGCGATGGAGGGGCAGTTCAGCCGCGGGTACAAGGGGCCGGGCCATCCGCACACCAACATGGCGAAGGCGGCGCTGAACATGCTGACCCGCACCAGCGCCCAGGAGATGCTCAGCGACGGGATCCTGATGACCGCCGTCGACACCGGCTGGATCACCGACGAGCGCCCGCACCCGACCAAGATGCGGCTCGCCGAGGAGGGCTTCCACGCACCGCTCGACCTCGTCGACGGCGCCGCCCGCGTCTACGACCCGATCGTCCGCGGCGAGCTGGGGGAGGACCTCTACAGCTGCTTCCTCAAGGACTACCGCCCGGCGCCCTGGTAGCGGCTCGCGCTACGTGGCGTCCTGGCAGAGGACGTGGACGACCGTGTCGCCGGGCTTGACCTCGTCGAGGCCCGCCTGGCCGCGGCGCAGCGGCTTGCCGTCGCGGTAGGCCATCAGCACCGGCCCGCCGCAGCGCTGGTCTGCCTCGGCGATCGGTCCCGCCTCCTCGGCGCCGATCACCTCAGCCACCAGATCGATGCCACTGCCCGACGACAGCAGGTCCTCGAGCGTCTCGACGACCTCCGGCGAGCCCGTGCCGAGACCGAGCAACCGCCCGGCGGCGCTCGCCGACGTCACGACGGTGTTCGCGCCCGAGTGGCGCAACAGCGGAACGTTGTCCTCCTCGCGCGCCGACGCGGTGATCGTCGCGTTCGGTGACAGCTCGCGCGCGGTCAGGGTCACGAGCACCGACGTGTCGTCACGGTCGGTGGCGACGATCACGGCCACTGCCTCGGGAACCTCGGCCTCGGTCAGAACGTCGCGGCGTGTCGCATTGCCGAGCACGCCGGTCACGCCCTCGTGGGTCGCCATCTCGATCGCCTCGGGCCGCTCGTCGACCACCACGATCTGGTCGAGGCTCGTTCCCGTGCCGACGAGCGAGCGCAGCGCGCTACGCCCCTTGGTGCCAAAACCGCAGATGACTGTGTGGTCGCGCAACTTCCTCCTCCAGATTCGTCGTCGCAGGTTGGCGCGGGTGGCGGACGCCAGGAACTCGAGCGTCGTTCCGACGAGCAGGATCAGGAACAGGACGCGGAGCGGGGTGACGACGAAGGTGGTCAGCAGCCGCGCCGAGTCGCTGACCGGGACGATGTCGCCGTACCCCGTCGTAGTGATCGTGACGGTCGAGTAGTAGAGGCAGTCGAGCAGCGAGACCGAGCCGTCGAGGTCGCGATAGCCGCCGCGGTCGGCGTAGGCGACGAGGGTCACCAGCGCGATCAGCCCGAGCGCCATCAGGAGGCGCCAGCCGAGAGCGCGCGCGGGCGATCCCGCGCGCGACGGGAAGTGGATGTTCTCGGCGGTGACGGGGGCCACTCCCGGCCGACGCTACGGTCGCTGCCGGACAGCGCCGGACCGGTTTGGCCCTACTCGGGCAGGTCGAGCGGGACGCTGAACCAGGTCGTGGTTCCCATCCCGACGGCGCTGCTGCAGCCGAGACGGCCGTCCATCAGCTCGACCAGCCGGCGCACGACCTCGGCGTTGGCGGCGTCCTGCGCCTCCCGGTGGGCGGCCATCACGGCGTTGCGGGCCCTCGGCGTGAAGCGGGCGAAGCCGTCCTCGAACGTCATGTCCTTGGGGATGAACCGCTTGCGGGCCGCCTGCTTCGTCACGCCCATCGCCCGCCCG
>CAMLNW010000051.1 GCA_946481495.1 uncultured Actinomycetes bacterium | reverse complement strand
TGGCGGTGTTGGTGGCGGTGTCGATCGCGGTGGCGTTAGGACTGGCGAGGTCGGCCACGTACAGGGTCTCCCCATTCGGCGTGATCGCGATCGTGTAGGGGGCGGTGCCGGCGGGGATCGTGGCGGTGACGGTGCTGGTCGCTGTGTCGATCACGCTGACGTCGCCGGAGAAGACGTTGCTGACGTAGACGCTCGAGCCGTCGGGAGCGATCGCGATCCCATGCGGCCCCGCGCCGACGGCGATCGGGCTGCCGGGTGTGTTGGTCGTGATGTCGATCGGCGTGACGTTGCCGCTGAAGAGGTTGGCGACGTAGGCGGTCGCGCCGTCAGGGGCGATGCCGATCACGCGCGGCGCGCCGCCGACCGGTATCGGCGTGCCGGGCGTATCCGTCGCGGTGTCCACGGGGGTCACGATGTTGGTCTGCTCGTCCGACACGTAGGCGGTTGCGCCGTCCGGCGTGATCGCCACTCCCCAGGGGCCGGCCCCCGAGCGCGATCGGCGCGTCGAAGACGCCCGTGAAGGCATCGAACGTCGAGACGTTGCCGCCGAGGACGGTGGTCACATAGCCAGCTCGCGGCCCCTCGGCGCTGGCGGCCGGAGCCATGCAGGCAGCCGCCGCAACCATCGTCAGAAGGGCCAGGAAGGGATTTCGTCGATCGCGCATGTCAGCGCCCATCGGCCCTGACAACTGGCAGCTCGACTGGCGCAACCCTCGTTGCAGGTAGTTGGCACCCGCGCGTGGTGACCCTGGCTGTTCTACACGCGGACGATCTCGAGTCCGCTGACGCCCTCGATCGGGTCGAAGTCGTCGTCTTGGGTGACTACGGGAAGGTTGTGCGCCAGAGCGGTGGCGGCGATCCAGAGATCGTTGACGTTGAGGCGCCGCTTCGATTCGGCGAGATGGATGCGCGGGAGCGCCCAGGCTGCCGCGACGCTGTTGTCGACCGGCAGGGTCTCGACGTCGGCGACCGTCTCCAGTGTCGCCAGGCGGCGAGCTCGAGTGTCGACGTCGGAGGCGGCAAGCACGCCGACGTGCAACTCGGCAACCGTGATCGGGGAGATCGCGCCCTCGTTGGGCAGCGACTCCTCGTCGAGCTCACGTCCTGATTCGCTGGCGATGAAGACGCTCGTGTCGAGCAGCCCCCGCTCGACCGCCGGAGTCACGGGAGCGGGCCGAGATCGTCGGTCGTCTCGCCCACGAGGCGGGCCAGGTCGGAGCGCAAGCCGGCATCTGCCTGGGTGGTGGCGAGCCGCCGGACCAGCTCGGCTTTCGGAAGCCAGCGCCGCCGCGGCTGCTCGAATGGGATCAAGGAAGCCACCGGATCCCCCCGCTTGGTGATCACGATCTGCTCTCCCGCGTCGACTCGGCGCAGGAGGTCAGCGGTGTTGTTGCGCAGGTCTCTGGAAGCGACCCTGATAGCCATGCTACGAGTGTAGCACCTTTGTAGCCCCTAGTTCCTGGCGGGTCCGCCAAACCGGAGGTCGCAGGTTCGAATCCTGCCGGGGGCGCGCTACGATCACCACTGTTTGGCGGACCGGAACCGGCGTGTCGGCCGGTACTGAGTTACGAGCGAAGCCCGCACCGCGTGGGCTTCGTGCTTCGGAGCGGCGCCAGGTGCCAGTCGAGCAATGCTCGATCGACAGCTAGAATCGAAGATGGCTCGCCTGTCGACAACTTTCAACCTGCTCAGAGGCGCGTACGGGCTAGCCCGTACGTATGTGTGGTGCGATTGCGGCCGTGATTGCGATTCTCTAATCCACTGGCGGTGCGTTCTCGACGGGTCGGCTAGCTACGCGACGCGCGAATCGGCGGCGCGCAGCAGCTCGGCTACGACCTCGCCTGGGCGCTCGCCTCGCGCGCGCGCGAGGCGGTCGAGACGAGCCGCGTCGTCGCCCGCCACGGTGACCTGGATCGAGAGCCGCGCGTTCGGGTTGCCCTCAGAGATGTGAACCTCGCTGGGATCCAGCGCGGCAAGCTCGGCGTCGAAGTCGCCAGGCTCAGGGTCGGGAGCGTTGGTGGGAAGCTTCGCCATTGCTCTACTCAATGATCTTACGCAGCGAACGACCTCCATCTGTGCGGCCGATCACCACGCGTCGCTCGACTGGCTGATGGCGAGGGCCCTCCGGGCCACGGACGTTCGGCTGGATCGCGTGACGGTTGCGAGGCAGTCGCTCGGCGTCCTCCGCGGCGATTTCCGCGGCGGCCGAGTTTGTTGATCGCGGCCTCCGTGGCGATCAGCTCGTGAATCACATCTGCCATGTCCCTTAGGTCTAGCGAGCCTGCCGGATGGGTGCGGCAGCGCGCGTCCTGCGATCGCCGGCCAGCGGAACACGCGCTGACCGGGGCGGCGTGCTCGCCGTCCCGGAGGCGGCTAAAGCGAGCCGTAGGAGCCCCGAAATGTTCCTCGTTTGTTCCTCGAACCAGCCTAGAACCAGTAGGACTGAGCGACGAGACCTCTGGCCGCCCTCTCCGGCGAATCCGCCGCAAAGCCGCTTCAGCCCTGGATGAATAGGACTGAAGCGGACTGAGTGACCACGCGAGCGACCGGACTCGAACCGGCGACCTCCGGCGTGACAGGCCGAAGGACTATGGCTCTGTAGAGCATGATTCATGCCGGATGCTCCCCGGATGTTCCTTGAGTTCGGTAGTAGATAAAGCCCAGCGCCATGCTGCGGTAGCTCTCAACGAACCGCTGCTGCGCCGTCCGCGAACGATTTAGCTTCCGGCGGTTCCTGCCAATCGACGCATAGAGAAAACCCCCCTCGAAGGCTCGCCGGATCGAATCGGCGTGGTCGGGATGGTCGCGAATGAGTCCCATCGCCACAGTCTCCAGCTCCGCATAGGCTGACCGCTCGGGTCGCCACCGTCGTAGCTTCATCCGATCATCTTCCTTATCTGCTCGGCCGAACGACCGAGCCCGTGGGTGTACTTGCCCAGCATCGTCGGCACGCTATGGCCGGCGGTGTCGGCCAGGTCCGCCAGATCAACGCCGCTCGCCCGCAGGATCGACACGTACGAATGGCGGAACTCGTGCGCTCGCGGATCCAGCTTGTGCGCCGCCATCAACGCCTGGATCTTGGCTCGCCGCTCACGCGCCAGCCTGAAGCGATCCCGACCACTGCTCTCCACCGGGTCGGGCAACTCAACGCCCAGCGCCGCAAGCTGCTTCTCAGCCCACGCCTCACGCGCCGGATGCCACACATCCCGATAAAAGTTCCGATTCCGCCAGAGCTTCCCGGCCGGGGTCGGGAACAACAGCGGCGTGTCGATCCGTGGAGGCAGCGCCTGGATCAGCTCAGCGGTCGAAGGTGGCACCGGCACCACCCGACCCGCGTTCGCCTCGCCGTGGTCGGTCTTCGTCCCCTGAAGCACCCGGCCCTCGAACGCCGTTCGGCTGACCGTCAGAGCCTCGCCGTCGAAATCACGGCGCTCCAGCGGAAGCAGCTCCCCGAGCCGCAGCCCGCAATCCGACAGAACGCGGATCATCGCCTCATTCGACCCCGCCTCGGTCGCCAGGGCATGCATCTGCTCGAAGCTCCACACCCGGACCGGAGTCGGCGGCTTCTGGATCCGCTCGTCGCTCGCACGAATCTTCACGCCGTGGAAGACGTTGACCTCGGCCGTCTCGTCAGAGATCGCGTCCTTCGTCATGGCCGACAGCGACCGCAGCACGCCCGTGGCGCCCGTGGCCGCCCTGCCCTGAACTCGCAGCATGTGATCGACCAGCGCGTTGACGTGCTTGGGCCTTAGCTCGGTGTAGGGCCAATCGCGGAACCTACGGCCGTCGATCTCCACATCAAGCATGCGCCCCACCCGCTGATCGTTCGTCTGGTTCGTGCGCGCGCTCCGTGGGTGCTTCTCGGTCCACGTCGCCGCGTAGTCGCCCACCGTCACGACGCTGGTCGACGACGGCTTGGCGTGCATCGCGTCGTACGCCTCATCAATCGCGGTCTGGGCGTCCGCCTTCTTGTCAAACGTCCCCTTCCCGCCGTTCCAGTCCGGCCCCCAAATCCGATGCCTGCCGTCAGGGCCGGTGTAGCGAGCCACCCACACGGCCTTCCCGCTCGGATTGATCCGCTTACGTGGCGTCTCGTGCCGTCGCCTCACCGTGCTGCCTCCTCGTGTCGCTGCTGTAGATACGTTTCAACGTCCGCCGGGTCGAAGCGATAACAGCCCTCAATCACGTAGTGGTCGAGACGCTTCTCTTTGATCATCCGGCGCACCTGGCGGTCGCTAAAGCTGAGCTTCGCCGCAAGGGTCTGAACCGTGTAGAACGGTTCGTCGCGCCGAGAGGGGTGGTCGGCGACCGCCTTCGCAATCGCCTCGATATCCGCCGGGACGAGCCTCACCGGCCGCCCTCAGTCCCCGCCATGCGGTCCCTCCTCCCGAATCCAGATCCAGCCGTCGCTATCCGGCTCACGCAACGCGCGAAGTCGTGCTGGTCGGCGAGCGCGTACGTGCCCGCGTCGTCGCCCTCAGCGGTCCAGTCGCAGTTGTGGCAGCAGACCCGGAACGTCGGCGGCGCGCTCGACCCGCTGAACGTGAACATCCGCTCAGGCGTCGCCATTGCCCGTCTCCTCTCCCTCGGTAGCGGCCAGCCCGTGTGGGCACTCCCGGAGCCGCTCGCGTGCTCGCTCGACCGTCGTTCGCTCGGGGACCAGGCCGTCCGCCTCCCACTGCTTCAGCGTGAGATCGCGGGCGCTCTCCGGTGCGCCATCGGCCACCAGCCCTACCCAGCATCCGCACGCCGGCTTGACGGCGACGTGACAGTCGGTAGCGGCCGGCTCTGGACCCCCAGAGACAGCGGACGACTCGAACGTCTCGCGCAGCGCCTCGGCAGCGACCTCGGCCATGAGCGGCGCATTGATCGCCCCGTCTGCGATCAGCGACAAGCACGTGTGCGTCTCGCGAATCGTCTTCGCGCCCTCCACCGTCAGCCCTACGGCAGGCACCTCAGCCAGGTGTGAGTCGCCGATCTCGCGCAGCGCGTTCGCCGCATGCTCTTGGATCGCCGTTCGGCTAGACCAGCTCACCGATGGCCGGTCGCGGATCTCCGACAGAGCGCGGCCTAGGACGCCAAGACGCTGGCGATACCGCCGCGACGCCTCGGCGTCGCTCTCGCCTTTCTCGTCTAGGGAGGACGGGGAGTGCTGAGCGTCGGCCCAGTCAATGAGGACGGCAAACACGGCCTGCCTGGCCCGCGTCGCCCTGGCAGGCGTCACGAACCCGAACGGTCCGGACACCGCACTGTCCGCCTTGACGCAGAGGTCAAGTGGCGGCTGGCGCAGTACCTCCGTAGACAACGGCACGGCAGCGACACCAGCCCGCTGCGCCGCCGCGATGATCCGGGGCGCGTTCTCGGCCAGCCACTTCCGCGTGACCCGCTCGTCCTCGCTGGACAGCTCGCCGAGATTGGCCAGCGCGTCGATCCCGTCTTCGATCTTGGCCGCCAGCACGCCTCGCTCGTCGCCCTGCTCCAGCTTCGCGATGTAGTCGCGTAGGGCGTCGATGCCCCGGTCGCCGTCCCTGACGAGATCGTGGAACTTAGCGAGATGGCCCTGCAGCCGCTCGGCCTCGGCACGCGCCTCGTCGCGCTCGCCGCGCAGGCGTTTCGCGGCTTCGATGATCCCGCCCTCGGGCTTCCCGAACGCCTCGTGGATCGCGTCGATGCACACCCGGAGGTCGTCGCGAGTCGCACGCAGATCGGCGAGCGCACGGTCAACCTCGGGGCCGGTCATCTCCAGCGGCTTCCCGACAGCGTTGTGCGCCGTAACCGTCAGCGTCTTGCCGTCCGCCCCCTCAGACTGGGCGTCTACTGGTAGCCCTGCCGGTGCTACCCCGGCCAGAGCGTCCCGAGCCTCACCAACGAGCGCGTACAGCTCTTGGTAGCGCTCCTCGGCGATGGTGCAGAGCTTGCGAGCGGGCCTACCGGGATGCACCTCCTGGGCGCAGGAGAGCGTCGTGAGCAACCCCGACGCGAGCCGCTCGACCAGCGCCTCTCTGTCAACAGGACGGGACCACAAGGCGACGACACGCTCCATCGCCTCGCGGGGCATCAGGAACGGCTTGGGCGCATACACGAACCCGTCGTCGGCGAACTCGGCGAAGATCCCCAAGCTCTGGTCGTGAACGAAGCGATACCGCTCCGGCCGGTCGTCGTCTACCTGTACCGGCCTCGCGTGGTAGCGATCTGCCGCAGCCATGACCTCGGCCCGCTTCGGATCGTTCCTCGCCGCCTCGAACTCGTCCTCGTCAATCGTCGCGAAGGGCTCCCCGGCAGCGAGAGAAGCGAGGACGTCGCCCGCCTCGCGCTCCATGAACTCGCGGCCCGTCTCGGTGACAACAAGGTCGTAATCGCCGTCGACGGCGTCTGCCCGCGACACGACCTGGCCCGAATCCTCAAGCGCTAGATAGCCCGCATCGATCAGCACGTCCGCGCCGAAGGCGGGATAGACCGGCGGATCGGTCCCGTCGCACACCGACAAGGCAAGCGCCCACTCGCGACGCTTCCGCTTCTCCCGCTCGGAGCTCAGCTCGGTTGCGGCCTTGTACGACTCCTCGACGCACTCGGCGACCGGCATCACCTCGACGACCTCCCAGCCCTCTTCCCGCCGCGCGGAAGCCAACGATGGCCTGATATTCGTCCAGGACGACCAGTCGCCGCTCGTGTACTGGAAGCGGGCCAGCGTCACCCTCAGCCCGTCGTGGGACTGCTCCCCCGACAGGTCTGCCGGCGGGTGCGCGTCCTGCGCCGGGGCATCCTCGGATGCACGGTCGGCGGTGGTGCCAGTGTCGCGCTGAGCGGCGAAGGCAGACCGCTCCCCGCCAGCAGGCTCTTCCAGAGCGTCCCGGACCTTCGAGACGATGAACTTCGCGTCCGCGAGGCAGTCCCTCTCGTCGAGCTTTCCGTCAGCCGCTATGGCCGCGATCTCGTCGATGATCGGCACGACCGCCTCGACGGCCGCCTGCTCGCGCTCCCCCGTCTCAGAGAGCGGGGAGGGCTTCGGATACGTCGATTGCGCGGCGGCTCGCTCCTCGCGTTTCCGCGTAGCGGGATCAGTCGGCATGTGAGGCCTCCTCGGCATAGAACAGCGACGGCCAATCGGCTAGGACGGCGAGACGGCCGCGACGCTCCCACTGCTGCTTCGCGCCGATGCGCTCTACCTGCTCCGGTGGCAGGGCATCGCAGTGGCCCATGACCTCTTGCAGCCCGCCGGCGGGGACCTTGCCCGTCTCGTGGATGTGCACGGCGATCTCGTCAATGCGAGCGTTGGACAGCAGCCGCCCCGCTCCCTGTGTAGTAGAGGGATCAGGCATCGTTCGCCGCCTTGATTCGAGCGATGTCCCCCGATACGTCCTCGCCCGCCAGCTCACGGCGGATCACGTCCTCGACGTCGATCAGCTCATCCAAGAGCTGCCGCCCGTCGAAGTCGGACCAGTCGTTGCGGTAGTAGAAGCCGATCGTCGTCAGCAAGCCCAGCGACTCAGGCTCGGGCCGCGTCTCGGTTTGTGGAGTGCTCTCAGCCACAGGCACGCACCTCCTGAAGCCGCGCGATCAACGCATCGACCTCGGCGGGCGCCAGGTCCGCGTAGACGTCCGCGCCAACGTTCGGCCACTCGATCGACAGGCGAACGTCGTCGGTCTCGGCGCCGCCCTCGTCCACGGTCACCACGACTGGCGTGTTCTCGCCACGAAAGCTGAACGCCAGATCGTCGCTTCCCGGATCGAGATAGCCGTCGCCGACGACCCCCCGCGTGCGCTTCGCCTCACTCGCCATGCTCATCGTCTCCCTGCTCGGGGCCAAACCAGCCCGTGATCGCGGCGGTAATCGCCGCCTGCTCTGTCGCCGTCTCCGACGTGTCGGCGGGCAGCCCCAGCGCATCCATGACGTGCCGGGTGAGGTCCGGCACGTTGACCGGCTGCATCCGGCTGTCGATCCGTCGAAGATCGCCCATCGTCAGCCCCGTCCACTTGTTCGGCGGCGGGAAGCAGTTCGTCGTGGCGGTGACCATCCTCCGGCCGTCGTCCTCCTGGGCGAAGACGCGCAGCACATGCGCAAGGCGCTCCTCTGGCTCCGCGCCCGGCGGGTCGCCAAGTCGCCCCATCTCCTCAGCCAACGTCTCGGCGCTCATCGGCGCTCCCTTCCTCGGGGTTGGTGTTCACTGCCAGGGCCGCACGGGCCATTCCGCGATACGTCTGCGCTATCGACACGAGCGCGTCGTCGGTCTCATCGCCCACGGACGGCTGTCAGCAAGGCCGCTCGCGTCGGTGTCGGCGATCTCTTCGAGCGCGTCGGTCAGCCGTTGCTCGCGTTCCAGTACCTCGGGGACACCCGCCAGCTCCAAGTACTGACGCGCGACCGTCAGGTGCATCCCCTGAAGCTCCCGGATGCGCTCAGCCAGCGACAGCGCCCGCCAATCCGGGTCGCGCGATCCCCACGCCCGGCGGGCGTGAGACTTGACACCCAGTCGGGTCAGCACACCATGCGCCTCCGCGATCTCGTCGGCCATCGCCTGCACCGCCTCAACCGCTCGATTCGGAGGCCGCTCAGGCATCCGCCTCACCTCCAGAGGGAACGTCCTCCCACCCGGTGGTGGTGATGGTGCGCGACTGGATGCGATGCGGTGCCTGCTTGGGGTGCTGGCGATCCCATCCCTGCCGACCGGCGTCCGCCTCGCCGAACTCCGGGTAGGGCACGATCGACATGCAAACGCCGTAGCGATCCACGACGCGGAACTGCTCGGTCACTGTGCGCTCACCCGCCCCCTCCCCGTCGCCCTTCCGATAAACAGTCGTGCGCGGCATCAGTCCACCTTCCTGTCGGCCATAGGCCGATCGTCGGAGTCCAAAGCCAGCCGATGAGCGACCGCATCCAACGCATCCGCCCAGCCCTGCGCCCGCCCGCTGTCACACGTCTCGGGAACGACGCGCAGCCCGTCTATCGCCGCCCGCACGTCCTCGCGCGGAACGTCGGCCAGCTCGACATGAACGTGGTCAAGCTGCCCCGAACCGTCGTCGCGCTCGAACTCGAACGCCCACCAGTCCATAAGGCCGCCAGTGCTCTCCAGCACACCGGGATCGCCCTGCCCGCAGACGTGCTTATCCGCGAGCGGCCACACCTCGCGCGAGTCGTCGCCCTTCGCTACCCAGCCGCACTCCTGGCAGCGAACGCGGGCGTACGGCTTCTCCGACGAAGTCGTGAACGTGAACATCGGATGGTCAGTCGCCACGGGAACTTCCCCGAGATCGACGCGATGTCCAAGGTGTGCGCATGAGCGCAGATCGACGTTCCAACCAAGCAGCATCGACGGGTGCGAAGCCGCCTGCTGCCGACGGTTCGGCCGCAGCACACCGAACTTCACGCGGCCACGAATGAACACCGCCGCGTCAGCAGTCGCAAGCGCCTGCTGCACGATCCGGGTATCCATCGCCGCCGGGATCAGCAGCACTACCCATACACCCCGAGCGCCGGCCTCAACGCATCGCCTCACCCACCGCTCACGGGCCTTGCCGTATGGCGGGTTGACGAAGATCGACTCGGCCTCCCACGGAAGCTCCGCGCCGTCCTGCGGCGGGTGAAAGAACACCGTCGCCCCACACGGGTTGTCCGGCAGCGTGCAAGGGTCGAGACCGATCGAACCGCCCAGCGCCTCGCGCACCGGCCCCAGCACATAGGGCGGCGTTAGCTGCGTCTGCTGCGGGTGCGCCTCGTCGCGGTAGCGGAGGTCGTTGTCGAAGCGATGTCGTGCAGTCGCGCTACTCGCCACCGTCTACCTCCCCTCGGTCGGCCTCTACGGTGAGGGTCTCGCCGTTCGGCATCACCAAGCCGTCTCGAAGCGACTCCTCCGAGAACGCCCGGAGGTCGAACTCCGACTGGTAGTAGGTCCCATACCTCGTCCAAACCCAGCCCTGGACCCCCTCCGGCGTATCGAACTGATGACGCTCGACATCCCCGCAGGGACAATCAACCTCTGCGGCCGAGAATCCTCCGTGCGGGGCGGTGCAGGGCGGCGTCACCGTGATGACGTAGCTCACTGGGGCACCGCCTGTCCTTCAGGGCGCACAGTTGCGAGCGCGTCCCGGTCCCGAGTCCACCACTCGCAGAGCTTCTTGAACGGCGTCGCGGGGAAGCGCCGCGCCGCGTCCGCCATCGTCACATGGACGCAGTCGTACTCGTCCCGCCATGCGACGTAATCCTCGTAGGTATCGACGCGCGGGCGCTGCTGTACGGTCTGGTCTGCTGGCATTCAGGAGCTCCATTCCTGGTTGCTGGCTGGGCCGGGGCGCCGCAAACGCTCCGGCCCGCTTACGTTGTGCAACCAGCGTAGCGGATTACACTCGGTCTTGTCAAATCGGCTACACTCACCAGCATGGCCGACCCGCTCGCGCAGCTCCGGCGCATCCCCGCCCAGCAAGCGAACCTCGACACCGCCCGAGACCGGCTTATCGTGGAAGCCCTCGACGGCGGCCACACGGGCCAGCAGATCGCGGACGTGCTCGGCCTGACGAAGAGCCGCGTGTACCAGATCGCGCGAGCTCAACGGCAAGGGAAGTAGCGCCAGCCCGATCACGCCGTCTCTCGCCCGAACTTCGATCCAACCGCCGGAGCGTCAAACAGCGTCGAAGCCTCCTGAAGGCGCTTCATCTTCTTGCGCTGAGCTGACCGCTCTTTCGCCTGGCGCTCCTTCCAGCCCATGTCGCGCTCAATCGCAGCAGCGTGCTCCGGGCAAACCCGTCCACGAACCTCCTTTTTCAGGCGCCCCTTCGCGTCGGTCTGGCTCGGCGTGATCACGCGCGTCTCGGTCGACGGCTCGCCACAAACCACACACGGCTCGATGGTCATCTGACCGGGGATCTCAGCGCCGGACATAGGGGGGGGTCCGCTCGTTAAGGAGATCGCGCAACACGTCCTCGTCGCCGGGGTACAACTGAACCTCGACCTTGCCCATGACGAACACCAATCGACCGGAGCGCCCAGTACGTACCGTCAGGTCGCCGTTGACCTTCATCGGGTAGGGCGGAACCCAGCTCACGCGGCCACCAGCTCCGGGTAAGTGCGCTCCAAGCGCGAGGTCAGATTCAGCTCGGCCGCCATCGCGAACACATCAGGGCAGTACTCACGCAACACCGACCGAGGAATGCGAGGGAGGGCACGATGGTGGCGCGTGTGACACAAGTCCCCGACCGCAAGCCAATTGCGCTCGTCCTCCAGCAGCGGGACCGGATCGATACAACGGGTCTTCGCAACGTCGCGCAGATGCTGTTGCTCGATTACGTGGTGGCCCAGAACCGGCCGACAGTCGTCCCTTCCGCAAGCAGCGCAGATCTGATCGCGCGCCCACAGAACCATCCGCTCACACGCATCTGGAGACATGACCGCCTTACGGCTCACGCGCGTCACCACCCAGCAACGTCGCCTGTGGAAAGATCGTCAACGCCGTCCACGACTGACCCTTGTCGTAGGCGTGCTCTAGCTCGCCAAAGCGGTACCGCGACCAATCGTCGTTCGAGTTCCAGCCGCCCTTCTCCAAGGCGTCGCCGAGCGCCTTCTCGACCATGAAGCGATGGTTGCCCTGGTCACGAGCCTCACGGTCCGGGAAGCAGACCTGGCCGCGAACGCGAACAGCCACTAGGCCCTTCGGTAGTCCGGACTGCTCCAGCAACTCGGTCAGTCGGGTCTGCCAAGCTTTCTTCATGGACTGGTAGACGTGGACGTTGGCGCTCGATCCGTGGACGTTGAGCGACTGCGGCGCGCCGACGTGGACCATGTTCGTCTTGGCCCCGTTGCGCTCCGCGCAGCCACGCGGCTTCTCGCCCGGCTTCTTCTTAAATGCGTGGTCGCGAACGTGGATCAGATCGACCGCCCCGATGGCGGCGAAGCTGCGCTCTGTCGCCGTTAACGTCATGCCGCGCGGATCACCTCCACCGGGGCGCGCAGCTCGGCCAATGCCTCGAAGATCGCGGCCGGCTCGCAGCGATGACGAACGCACACAAGATCAACTGGGTCGATCTTGCGTCCGCCCGCGTACGCCGGCACGCCATCGCCGCCCCAACGAACGCGCATCGGATACAGCGCCGTGTGCCCGATCTCGTGCAGCGGGCACGGCACCCACCACTCGGCAAGACCATCTAGCGGAACGTCATAAGCGCTCGTGCCCTCCCAGACCTGATCCTCGCCGTACTTCTTACCGAGAAGCGACACAACGTCCGGCCGCTGGCCCGGACGGATCACGCCGTCTTCGAGCATCGCGCGGAACGCCAGCTTCTCGTGGGCGGCGACCTTTACCTCGTCACGAACAATTAGCTCCAGCTCGTCGTGGCGACGATCCGCAGCACCCATGGCGACACGCCCCTTTGGGCTAGTGAAGGGGAAACGCGACACGCCATAGATCGCACGCAACACCGACTCCGGGCCGTCGCGCTTGATCGCCGCCGCCAGCACCTTTGAACGCTTCGGGCCGGGCTTCGAGCGAGCCCCGGGGCGACACAGTTCGCACCAGCGGGAATAGGCAAACTGCACCCTTGCATTAACGGGATCCGCCTTGTCGCGATTCGTCAACTCGGCCCTCAGTGCAGCCGTCTCGCGGCCCTGCTTCGTCAACGCCGTCTGAAGCGCCGCGTTGCGCTCGTCCGCGTCGCACTTCGACGCCCAGATCGACTGCACATCAGCCGCAACGAACTCGCCCGTGTCGGAGTCGATCAGGGGCACGGAACCTCGTCCACGTCGAAGCCGAAGCCCGCGACCTTGCGCAACTCGCGGACCAGATCCATTTCGGACATGCCCTCGCGGCCCTTCGTGCCGGCGACGAACACCGAATGACAGAGGTTCGTCAGGCCGGTCTGGAAATCGCCACGAGCGAACGCCCGCTCGGCCTCGCGCAGCACGTAGCGAAGATGCTGGGACGGGAGAGCGATCGACACGTCGGCCGCCTTCATCGCCGCCCTCGTGAACGTGACGGGGGGGGCTTCAC
>CAMLNW010000050.1 GCA_946481495.1 uncultured Actinomycetes bacterium | reverse complement strand
CGTGGCGCTGGCGTTCGACACGCCAGGGATGCTGCGCAGCTCGCGCTCGACGCGTGTGCGGGTGCGCTTGACCTCGCGGCGGACGTTGTTGCGGGCGGTGTTGCCGCGACGCTCGAACTTCTTCAGCTCCTTCTCGGCCGTCACGCGGCTGGTGAAGGGCTTCGTGATGTCGACGACCGCGTCGCGGGCGACCAGGGCCGCACCGACTGGGATCAGGACCGCGCGCTCGGCCTGCAGGGCGAAGTTGTCGAGCGTGAGGCTGCTCGCGTCGACGGTGGCGCTGCTGGCCTTGGTCGCCGAGGTGGCGGTGGCCTTCGCCGAGCTCTTGGCGGTCTTGGCGCTACGCGCGGCGGCGTTGCGCTTGCGGGTCGCGGCGGCCTTCTTGGCGGTCGCCTTGCGCTGCGTGGGGGTCTGCTCTGCCATCTGGGGTGTTGCTCCTTCCGGGCGGCTCCGGGTATGCGTTGAAAGCTTGTTAGTTCTAAGGACAGTAGAACTGTACCACCGAACACACGTTTGTAAACCCCGGCCCCTCGATGGTTACTCCTTGGCTACAGATCGAACCCTTGACTTCGCCAATAGCAGGGGATAAGTTCGTGTTTCGATCTAGCGACGATCGAGCAGCTCATCTTCTGGCTCCCCTGAGGAGGGCAGGGAAGGTGCCGACTCGGCCCCATCCGGCCACCGCCCGCCCGGCCGGACGGTTCGCGAATGGAGGGCGCGGACCACTGGGCGCCGGTCGTCACGGGCCGGCGGCTTGAAGCCGAGCGCTTCGCCGCCGGCCTCCAGAAGGCCAGCGACGCCGGTCAGGAGCTCTTAGTGCGCTTCTTGGCCTGCGCCTCGGCAGCCGTGGCGATTGCCGAGACAGGCAGATCGAGCGCGTCGGCGAGGGCCGTGATCTTCTCCCACGTCGGGCTGCTGTGCGCACGCTCGATCCGCGAGAGATAAGTGGTGTGCATGCCGGCCTCGGCGGCCAATGCATCAAGAGTCAACCCGCGCGCCTCACGCAGCTCACGGATCGCCTTGCCGAGATCGGTTCGGATCTCTGTTCGCTTGTTCATCGCTCCCTAGCCTTGGCTGCCATCGCGCATATGCTAACCACCTCGGTCAAGGTTGTGTCCATCCCGATATCGCCCTTGACATCGCGACGCGGGCCGGGGTAAGGTCGTGTTCCCATTTGGAGACGCCAACTTTCTCAAACTTCGGCTCCCTGACTGGAGGGCAGGGATGGTGTGTGAAGACCCTTTCCGGCCAAGTGCCCGCCCCGGCCGGCGGTGTTCGCGTAGGAGGGACGCGGATGGAGGGTCCGGCACACGGGCCGGTGGCTGAGCCTTAGCTCGCCACCGGCTTCCGAAGCTTCGCCTCGACGCCGCTCGGCCAAGGCGCGGGACCGGCCGCGCCGGATGCGAGCCAGAGCTCCTCGCCGACGTGCGGCGCGAAGGGCGTCAGCAGCTGGGCGAGGACGGCCAGCGCATCGGCGACCGCGCGCGCGTCGCCGGTCGCGAGCTCGCCGCGGTTGGCGCGACGGGACTTGGCGTCGAACTCCTCGATCCGCTCGAAGAGACGCATCGCGTTCTTGACGGCGCGCTGCATCTCGACTCGCTCGAGATCCTCGGTGACCTTCTCGGCGGCGGTCGCCACCCAGCCGTCGAGCCGCTTGCGACGCTGCTCGGCGCCGTCGGGATCGAGCCCACCGGCGGCAACCTCGGCTGGCGTCGGGCCGGGCAGTCGCTCGGCGGCGTACGCCCACAGGTCGGAGAGGAACTTGCCGCAGTACTGGACCGCGTTCTCGGTCCAGTTCAGAGCCCGTGACGGGCGTGCGCCGTGGAGCACCGCGAGCCGCGTCGTATCGGCACCGACGCGCCCCATCAGATCGTCGGGGTCGACAACGTTGCCGAGGTGCTTGCTCATCTTGCGACCGTCCTGGGTGACCATCTCGTGCATCACCGCGCCGTCGAACTGCTCGCCGTCGGTCAGGTGGGCGAGCGGGCCAATGTCGCGCAGCGCCTTCGCAGTCACGCGCTGGTCGAAGAAGTAGCCGCCGCCGTCGGCGCCATGGATCAACATCGCTCCCGGCAGCCAGCGCTCGCACTCCGGGTGGTCGAACATCCGCTGCCCGCGATCGGCCTTCGGCACGCACGTCGGCAGCCACATCCAGAGATCGTCAAAGTGACAGTCGAGCGTGTCGGTCTCGCGACGGGCGTCGCCGCCGCAGCTCGGACAGGTCGTCGCCATGAAGTCCTCGCGCGCGGCGAGCGGGTTGCCCTCGCCGGTCGGCTTGAGGTCGCGCGGCAGACTAACCGGGAGGTCCTCCTTCGCGACCGGGACGACGCCGCAGGCATCGCAGTGCACCATCGGAATCGGCGCGCCCCAGGAGCGCTGACGCGAGATCGCGAAGTCGCCAGCGCGGTAGCGGACCGCGGGTTGCGGCGGCGTTCCGTTGGTCGAGGGCGCCGGGATCGCGGGCTGGCCGATGTCGAGCCGGCGGGCGATCACGCCGTCGCTCTCGTCGGCCGAGGGAATGCCGAGGACGGCGGTCGGACCGTAGCGGCCGTCGACCGCGGGCGAGATGACGAGCGGCAGGGCAGCGCCGTTGGGCGCGGCCAGGGTCACGCCGGTGTCGATCGCCGGCACGCTCTCGGCCGAGCGGTCGCCGCGCTGCCAGCCGCCCTGACGCACGTCCTCGAGCTCGGCGAGGACGTCGGCGCGACCGCCGAGCAGCGCCTCGAGCTCCGGATGGCGCGGCGAGATCGCCACGAAGCGCGCCTGGCCGATCGCGTCTCGATGCTCGGTAAAGCACGTCAGCGCGCTCGCTGCATGATCGTGCAGTCCAGGCGATGCAGATCGCTCATCGAGTCCGTCGGCGGCCGGAAGCAGGTCGACCTCCACCCCGTCGATGCGGCCGAGGATCGCCCGTTGCGCGGTCAGCGCCGGCTTGTCCCACTGCTCGGCGTGAGCGTCGATGCCGCGCTCGTTCTCCTCGATGTAGGCGCTGATGCGCAGGAACCACTGCTTGCGCTTGACCAGGCGCGCCGGGCCGTTGCAGCGCCAGCAGCGGCCGTCCTCGACCTGCAGCGAGGCGAGCGTGGTCTGACAGCTGTCGCACCAGTCGACGTTGGCCTCCTCCTGGTAGAGCAGGCCCGCGTCGAGGAACGCGAGGAAGAGCCACTGCGACCACCTGTACTGCTCCTCGTCGGAGCTGACGAAGACACGTTCCCAGTCGAACGAGAAGCCCATCCGCTCGAACTGGTCGAGCATGTACTCGTAGGAGCGCTGGACCCAGTCGGCCGGCGACTCCCGGTTGGCGATCGCCGCCAGCTCGGCCGGCAGGCCGAAGGCGTCGAAGCCGATCGAGAACAGGACCGCGTCGCCGGACATCCGCCGCCAGCGCGCGTAGGCGTCGGCGATCGTGTAGCTGCGCACGTGGCCGACGTGGATGTGACCGGAGGTGAACGGGCAGACGGCCTTCACGTAGGCGTCCGGGCGTCCCGGTGTCGGCGGTGGCGTGGCGTAGACGTCCCGCTCGCGCCACTCGCGCTGACGCCGCGCCTCGACGGCCGCGGCGTCGTACGTCGGATCCATCTGCGCTCCTACTCTCCCCAGTCGGAGAGGCTCGCCTCGACCGGCTCGAGGACGAGCATGTTGCCCTCCTGGCCGCGAACCTGGAGCGTCAACTGACACTCACGACAGACGAGCGTCTCACCAGCCTCCATCTCGGGCGTGGTGAAATCGAACTCACACTCCGGGCAGACTCCCTCCATTGACCGACACCTCCCTCTCGTTTTGTTGACTGCGCACGAGCGCCTCGAGCGTCGCGAGGTCCCAGACGTGCTTGTCGCTGGGGGCGCTGGCGCGGATGCGCTCGGTGACGGCTACGACGTCGGCGCCGTCGAGCGCCTCCTCTGACAGGAACGCCTCGAGCAGCGCCGGCTTCAGCCGCGACCCGATCCGCACGCCGCGCTCGTTGCCGACCTCCTCGGGTGGCAGCAGCTCGAACGCCGAGGGATTGCGGACCTGCCCGGGAATCTCGTACTGGTAGCTGAGCTCGGCGGTCGGACCGGTCGTAGCGCTGCAGCGCAAACCGGCGCGTGCGGCCGCCTCGCGCGAGAGGTCGTACAGCGGCCGCAGGTCGAAGCGGTCCTCGCCGCGCAGCACTCTCAACACGCAGAGGATCTCCGCCAGCGGCGTGTTGCCGCCACGCTCTCCGAGGCCGTCGATCGTGCAGGAGATCCAGGCCGCGCCCGCATCGGCGGCGGCCAGCGCGTTGGCGACCGAGAGTCCGAGCATGTTGTGCGAGTGCATCTCGACCTCGGTCGGCCCGGCCGCCGCGACCAGCCGCTCGATCAGTACCGAGACGTCGTTCGGCGCCAGCGACGAGACGGTCTCGGCCAGCCGGAAGCGGTCGGCGCCGGCCTCGGCGCCCGCGGCGACGTAGCGCTCTAGGAAGGCCGGGTCGGTGCGCGCGCCGTCCTCGGCGCTGAACGTCACCGAAAAACCGGCCGACTTCGCCAGCTCGATCGTGCGTGCCGCGAGTGTCATGATCCTGCGCTCGCTGTCGGTCTGCAGCTTGAGCATCGCGTGCGTCGGCGACGTCGGGATCGACAGCATCAGATTGCCGGCGCCGGTCTCCAGCGCGGCGTCGAGATCCTCCTCGACCTGGCCGCGCGAGCGCGCGAGGATCACCGTCTTGGTCCGCTCGCGCCCGGCGACGTCGACGACCGCCTGGACGAGGGGGACCTCGCTGCGGTCGGCGTTCGACACGATCCCGGCCTCGACGATGTCGACGCCGACTTCGCAGAGCAGGCCCGCGAGCACGCGCGCGTCGTCCCCGTCGAAGTGCACTCCGGCCATATGCGCGGTATCGCGCAGCGTCGCGTCTGAGACCTTCATCTCGCTTCCCTCCGATAGCGATCCGTCGCCACATCCCTCCGGCGGCGACTGGCCGCGATCCTAGCACCTGCCCAACACCGCGCAAGTTAGAGATATTCACTTACCCAAGTACCTGGATGGTGTACGTTCAGCGCTGATGTTGTTGGGTACCCAGGAGGTAGGAGGGGATGGGGTCCTGAGGGTCGGAGGGTGCTCGACACTCGATCTGGCCGAGGAGCACGGAACCCCGGTTTACCTCTACGACGAGGCGGAGATCCGCCGCATGTGCCGCGCCTATGTCGACGGCTTCGAGGCGCGCTGGCCGCATGTCGACGTCTCCTATGCGTGCAAGGCGTTCACGGCGCCAGCGATGATGGAGCTGGCGCTGTCGGAGGGGCTTGGGCTCGAGGTCGTCTCGGTCGGCGAGATGAACATGGCGCTGCACTGCGGCTGCCCGCCGGAGCTGCTGACCTACCACGGCACCTTCAAGACCGAGCCCGACCTCGAGTTCGCGATCGACGCCGACTGCGGCGTGATCGTGATCGACAACCTGACCGAGATCGCGGCGATCGCCCGCGTCGCCGAGCGGCTCGGGAAAGTCCAGCCCGTGCTGGTGCGGATCAACCCGACCGTCACCGGACTCGAGAACATCCAGTACACGACGGTTGGCGACGACACCAAGTTCGGCCTGTCGATCGAGCACGGCTTCGCCGCGATGGCGATCGACCGCGCGCTGTCCGAGCCGGCGCTGCGCCTCGACGGGATCCACTTCCACCTCAGCTCGCAGCAGAAGCGCTTCGGCCCCTACCGCCAGGCGATGGAGCGCGTCGGCGAGGTGCTCGCGCGCGCGCAAGAGCGCCACCCGGAGTTCCGCCCGCGGCGGATCGTCGCCGGCGGTGGCCGCGCGGTCCGCTACTACCCCGATGACGACCCGGCGCCGGTCGAGGACTGGGTCGACGCGATCGCCGGGACGTTCGCCGAGCAGGTCGCGCCGCTGTGCGCGGACGACGTCCGGCTCGGCATCGAGCCGGGACGCTCGGTGGTCGCCGAAAGCGGGCTGATGCTCTACACGATCGGGCCGATCAAGCCGGCCGGACCGCCCGGCGACGAGCGGCTGCACTACGTGATCGTCGACGGCGGGCTCTCGGACAACCCACGCCACCTGATGTACGACGCTCACCACGAGATCAAGCTGGCGCGCGACCCGATCGGGCAGCCGGCGATGCGGGTGACCGTCTGCGGCCGCCACTCCGAGCCCGACGTCCTGTTCCCCGACCGGATGCTGCCCGAGCTGCGCACCGGCGACGTGCTCGCCGTCCAGTCCACCGGCGCCTACACGGTGAACATGTCTAGTAACTACATGGGCTTCCTGCGCCCGCCGGTCGTCTTCGTCAAGGACGGCGAGAGCCGCGAGGTGATGCGCCGCGAGCGCGTCGACGACCTGCTGGCGACCAGTCCGACGCGATGAGCGCCCCGCTGTCGCTGGTGCCGGAGGATCCCGACGACAAGTCGGCCGCCGGGAACCCAGCCCCGCTCGACCTCGTGATCGTCGCCGACCGGATCGGCTGGGAGGAGAAGGCGATCCTGACGGCAGCACGCGAGCGCGGCGCGCGCGCCGAATGGCTCAACGACGGCGAGCTCTGCTGTGGCTCGCGCGAGGACCTCCCGGCCGCGGGCGCCTATCTGATCCGCAGCCGCAGCTTCGTGCGCGGTCCGCTGATCGCCGAGTCGATCGCCGCGGGCGCGACCGACAAGAGCGTGATCAACTCCGCCGAGACGATCGCGATCTGCTCGAACAAGGTCACGGCGCTGGCTCGACTGCGTCAGATCGGCCTGCCGACAGTCCCCTACCGGCTGGTGCTGACGCGCGCCGACCTCGCGACGGCGCTCGACGTGCTCGGCTGTCCGTTAGTGCTGAAGCCCGTCTACGGCGGCCTCGGGCGCCGGGTGATGCTCGTCCGGGAGCGAGCGGTCGCCGACAGCATGTACGACTACGTCGAGCATTACGGCCAGAACTTCGACCGCGCGCTGATCGCCCAGCCCTACCTCGAGGGCGCCTCCGACGTGCGGGTGCTGGCGATCGACGGCGAGGCGGTCGCCGCGATGGAGCGGATCGCGACCGGCGACTGGCGCGCCAATGTCGAGTTGGGCGCGGCGGCCGAGCCGGTCGAGATCGACGCCGCGATCAAGGCAACGACAGCCGAGGTCGGCGAGCGGATCGGTGCGCGGATCTTCGGACTCGACCTCTTCCGCCACGAGGGCGCGCTGACGATCGGCGAGGTCAACCACTCGCCGCTGTTCCAGGGCATCGTCGAGGCGACCGGGATCGACGTCGCCGGGCGGATCGCCGACCATGCGCTGGCGGTGGCGGTGCCGTGAGCGCCGAGCTGACACAGGCTGCGCCCGCCGATCGCGCGCCCGGTGCCCCGCAGCGGGCCGGGGTCGTCGGCGCCAGCGGCATCCTCGGCGGCGAGTTGCTGCGCATCCTGCTCGGACACCCGGGGATCGAGCTGGAGTACGTCAGCGCCCAGTCGAAGGCGGGCCGGGCGGCGACCGAGCTGAACCCACATCTCAAGGACGCGGGACTCGGCGAGTTCGAGGCATTCGACGCGCGCGTCGCGGCGAAGCGCTGCGACGTCGTCTTCCTCGCGACCCCACCCGAGACCGCCGGGCGAGCGGTGCCGGAGCTGCTCGACGCCGGCGCCGAGCTGATCGTCGACCTCAGCCCGGCCTACCGCGTGCTCGATCCCGAGCTGCACCGCAAGTGGTATCCCGACGTCGAGCGCGACGAGGAGGTGGCGGCGGCGGCGGCCTACGGCCTGCCGGAGCTGACGGCCGACGGCGTTTCGCGACTCGGCCGTCCGGCGATCCGCGAGGCGCGCGTGATCGCGTCGCCGGGCTGCTTTGCGACAGCGATCCTGCTCGCTGCGCTGCCGCTGCGCGATGTCGAGGGAATCTCGTTCGACGCGATCGCGATCGACGGCAAGTCCGGCTCGACTGGCTCGGGGGCGCGACTGCGCGAGTCCGGCGCCCATACCTGGCGCTCGAATGTCGTCGCGCCATACGCGCCGCGGGGCCACCGCCACGTCGCCGAGGTTGGCGAGGCGCTGGCCGCGGTGGGCGTTGGCGGCACCCGACCACCGCGACTCGGCATGTCGACCTACGGCGTCGACCTCGTGCGCGGCCTCTCGGTCGGTCTGTACGCGTTCTTCGACGGTGAGCTCGACGAGCGCACGCTGCGCCGCGCCTACCACCGCGCTTACCGCGACGAGCGCTTCGTGCGCGTCCAGGTGGGGCGCGGGTCGGCGCTGCCGCTGCCCGATCCGAAGGCGGTGATCGGCTCGAACTTCTGCGACGTCGCGCCGTTCGTCGACCCCGCCGCGCGCCGCTTCGTCGCGATCGCGGCGATCGACAACATGGTCAAGGGCGGGGCCGGGCAGGCCGTCCAAGCCTGCAACCTACGGCTCGGGCTGCCCGAGGATCAGGGTCTCGAGGCGATCCCGGTGTTCCCGGTCTGATGTCCCGGCGCGCTTCACGCCGTCCGCGGCCGCCCGGCCTGCTGGTCGTCAAGGTCGGCGGCAGCTGCCTGGAAGAGCTGCCGCCCGAGTGGTGGGACCGGCTCGTAGAGCACATGCGCACGGCCAGCGGCGACGGGCCGCGGCCGAAGCTCGTCGTCGTCCACGGCTGGTCGCGGATGGTCAGCGCCGAGACGCCGGAGGGCCAACCCGACTTCATCGTCGACAAGCACGGCTTCCGCAGCCGTTACACCACCCCGGCGGTGCTCGAGGAGATCGGACGGGTGGCGACCAACCTGCGCGAGCGGATCGCCGGCCTGCTGCGCGAGCGAGGCCTGCGCGCGCAAGCCGTCTGCGGTGCCTCGTCACGCCTGCTGCACGCCGAGGTGCGCCAGAACATGTGGTGGGTCGGCGACGAGCTCGTGCCGCTGACCAACCTCGTCGGCCCGATCCGGGACGTCGACGAGGCACGCCTCGACGTGCTGCTTGCCGAAAGCGACGCGATCGTCGTCAGTCCGCTCGCCGTCGCCGACGAGCATCCGCAGGTGAACACCGACGCCGACCGCGCCGCGGCTGCGATCGCCGGCACCGGTCGCGCCGCACAGCTCGCGCTGGTGATGGATGCCGAGGCCTTCCAAGCCAACGGCGAGCCAGTCCGTACGGCCGTCCGCTCCGAGTTGAAGGAGCTCGCCAAGCACGCCAAGGGCGGCATGGCGAAGAAGCTGCGCGCCGTCGAGGAGGCGTTCGCCGGCGGCGTCCGTCACGTCGCGATCGGCAGCGCCCCCGTTCCCGACCTGCTCGCAGGCGAGGCCGGAACGCTGATCACCCACGAGCCCGACCCCGACTAGCTGCCCTCGGGACAGAATGGACGCTTCTACACACCCTGGTGTGGACAAAACTCCAATCGGAGCCGTGCCGCCGGCGATGACGGAGCTGCGGCGCGAGGTGCGCGCGGCGGGGATCGAGGGGCTGGTCGACCTGAGCCGGTCGGAGCCGCTGCCGGTGCCGCTGTCCGACGAGTGCGCGGAGCGGGTGGCGGCGGAGTTCGGGCGGGCGCGGCAGTACTCGCCGCCGGGTGGGCTGATGCCGGTGCGCGAGGCGGCAGCGCGCTATGCGAGCGCGCGGACGGGGTTGACGATCGACGCCGCCGACGTGACGATCACCGCCGGCGCGATGGCGGGTCTCGCGGTCGCGCTGCGCGCGCTGATCGAGCCAGGCGACGAGGTCCTCGTACCGGTCCCCTACTTCCACTCCTATCCGAAGCAGGTGGCGATGCTCGGCGGGGTGCTGCGACTCGTCGACGCACGGCCCGAGCAAGGCGAGCTGACGCCGGAGGCGCTCGAGCGCGCGCTGAACCCGCGCACCCGCGCGCTGCTGCTCTGCAACCCGGGCAACCCGAGCGGCGTGCTGCTCGATCGCGAGCGGCTCGCCGCGATCCTCGCCGCGCTACCGCCGTCAGTCGCCGTGATCGCCGACGAGGTCTACGCGGAGTACGTCTACGGCGCCGCGAGCGACGACGTGCCGCGAGGCACCGGCCATCCCGAGCGGCCGCCCGACCCACACTTCGCGAGCGCACTTGCCGTCGCCGCGGACGAGGACGCCGTTCGCGAGATGGTGGTGCTCGACACGGCATCGAAGACCGCGGCGATGCCCGGCTGGCGAGTGGGGACCGCGGTGTCGACGCCGGGCCTGGCACCGCGCCTAGCCCAAGCCGCCGCGACGCTCAGCGGCGCGCCGAACACGCTCGCCCAGATCGCCTTCGGCGCCTGGCTCGACGACCCGCCGCAGCTCGACCGGATGGCGCCGTATCGGCCGAGACTGCGCGACGTGCTCGACGCTCTCATCGCCGGCGGCCTGACCGTTAGGCCGCCGGACGGCAGCTACTACGTCTGGGCAACCGACCTCCGGGACGGCAGCGACGCCGCGCCGTCGACGGACGCCGCACTCGGCTCCGCCGGCGGCGAGGACGGGCCCGCCTTCGGCTCGACCGACACCGCTCTCGAGCTCGCCCGGCGCTCCGGCGTACTCGTCTGGCCCGGAATTCTCTTCGGGGATTCGCGAAGTGTGCGAATATCCCTGAGCGTGCCCCGCCGCGAGCTGCGAGACGGGGTGATCAGGTTCACGGACTCATGGAGGGAGGTCCGGGAGGGTGACATTTCTATTTCTAGATCCGGGCGCTGACGCCGGCCGGCGCGACGTCTACCGGCTCGCGCAGTCGCTCGGCATGGGCGTCACCCTGATCGCGCCGCGCAATCCCCACGACGCCACCGGCGTCGACGCGCGGATCGCCGCCAATCCGACCGACCCCGTCGAGGTGCTGGCGGCAACCGCCCACCTCACCAACGTCGAGGGCGTCGTCAACTGCAGCGAGTCCTGCCTGCGCACACAGGCGGCGCTCGTCGAGCGCCACGGCGTGCCGGGAATCCACCCCGAGACCGCCGCCGTCTGCCGCGACAAGCAGCTGATGATGCGCCGCTTCGAGCAGCACGGCGTGCCGATCGGGCGGCGCCGCGTCGTCTCGAAGCTGGCCGACATCCCCGAGGCAGTGCGCGACGTCGGCACCCCGGGTGTGCTGAAGCCGAGCACCGGCGTGGCGAGCCTGTTCACCGTTCGCTTCGACTCCGAGGACGAGCTCGACCGCTGGTTCGCGCAGTTCGACGCCGCCGCGAGTGGCCATCACTCCGCGGCGATCCGCGAGATGGACGGCCGCTGGCTGGTTGAGGAGTACCTCGACGGTCCAGGCTTCAGCGTCGAGTCGCTGACGCTCGGCGGCGAGACGACGCATGTCGCGGTCTGCAAGAAGGGCGAGATGTCGCAGCCGTTCTTCCTCGAGACCGGCCACACCTGTCCGGCGCCGATCGCCCCCGACCTGCGCGAGAAGATGGAAGACGTCGCCGGCCTGGCGATCCAAGCGCTGGAGATCACCGATGGCATCACCCACGCCGAGATGAAGCTGACCTCGCGCGGCATCCGCGTGCTCGAGGTCGGCGCGCGAATGGGCGGCGGCTCGATCCGCCAGGTGGTCAAGCTGGCGACCGGGGTCGACCTGCTGGAGCTGACGCTCGAGCTGGCGCGTGGGCGCAAGCCGGAGATCGCGCCGCTGACCGACGGCGGCGCGGCGAGCCGCAGCTGGTTCCCCGAGCGGCCGTGCGTCGTCACCGACATGTCGCGCGCCGACGAGCTGCTCGAGCTGCCCGGCATCGTCGCGGTCAACCGCTGGACGCCGGAGGGCGACGTCTACCGGCTGCCGCCGGACGGTTACCGCGAGATCCTCGGGGTGGTCGCGACGGGCGCGACGCCAGAGCAGGCGACCGAGCGCGCCGAGGTAGCGGTGAGCGCCGCCGGCAAGGTCGTCGCGCTCGATTACGACCCGGACGCGATCGCCGCGGCCCACCCGCGCGATCCAGACCCGGCCGACGCCGCCTCGGGGATCGCGCCGAACCCCGCGGAGGAGGCCGCGGCATGAAGCTCGCCGTCTTCCGTCAGGAGGAGTTCTTCGAGGACTACGAGTTCAGCTGCGAGCTGATGCTCGCGCTCAGCGGCGCCGAGCCGATGACCGCCGCCGAGCTCGAGCGGATCGTCGGTGGCCGGCCCGATCTCGAGTCCGAGCTCGGCTACACGCCGTCGTCGGGCTATCCCGAGCTGCGCGACGCGATCGCCGCGCTCAACCCGCCGGCCGAGCGCGACAACGTGATGGTCACCGTCGGCGCGATCGAGGCGCTGCTGATCCTGCACAACCTGCTGCTCGATCCCGGCGACGAGGTGGTCTGCCTCTGGCCCGCCTACCAACCGCTCTACGAGCTCGCCCGCGGCGCCGGCGCCGACGTCCGCTTCGTCGAGCTGCACGCCGGCGACGACTTCGCGATCGACCTCGGCGCGATCGAGGACAGCGTCGGGCCGCGTACGAAGGTCGTACTGCTCAACGTGCCGCACAACCCGACCGGTCAGACGGTGTCGCCGGAGGACCTGCGCGAGCTCGCGCGCCGGCTCGCGCCGCTCGGCGTCCACCTGATCGTCGACGAGGTCTTTCGCGAGATGCGTTCCGGCCATCCGCCGTCGGCCTGGGACGGCCAGGACAACCTGATCGTGATCGGATCGACGAGCAAGTCCTACGCGCTGCCGGGATTGCGGGTCGGCTGGATGGTCGCGAACCCCGAGCTGGTCGTGAAGGCACGCCAGTTCCGCAAGTACACCTCGCTGAACCCGGGATCGCGCGACCAGCTCTGGGCGCTCGCCGCACTCGAGCACCGCGCTGCCGTGCTCGAGCGCACATGGGCGCTGACCGAGGATGGTGCCGAGCTGGCGACGCGCTGGATCGCCGACCACCCCGACGACTTCGAGCTGACCGCCCCGCCGGCCGGCGGGCTGTTCTTCCCGCGCCTACGCCACGCAGTGCCGACGCTCGACTTCTGCGCCGAGCTCGTCCACGACACCGGCGTCCTGCTTGCGCCCGGAAGCGTCTGCTACGAGACCGAGGGTCATCTGCGACTCGGCGTCGCGACGCCGCAGCTCGCCGCCGGGCTCGACCGGCTCGGCGACTGGCTCGACTCCCATCGCGACCGGCTCGCCCGCGGTGGCGGCGCCGCTAACGGCGCCAGCCCGGGCCTCGCACAGGAGGTGGCGCGATGACCGGGCGCCTGGAGCAGGTGATGGCCTACCTCGACGGCGAACTGGACGCCGCCGCGCGCAAGCCTTACGCGCGCCTGCGCGCGGACCACGTGAAGGCACACCGTGCGCTGTTCGGGAGGCTGTCGCTGCGCATCGGCCGCGGCGACGCGACGCCGCTGCCCGGCTTCGAGCAGGACG
>CAMLNW010000049.1 GCA_946481495.1 uncultured Actinomycetes bacterium | reverse complement strand
CACGCGGCGCTGCCGCTGATGACGGCCGGCGGTGGAGGGCACGTCGTCAACGTCTCGTCGGTCGCGGGCCGCCGCGCCGCCGCCGGCGCGGCTGTCTACAACATGACCAAGTTCGGCGTCACGGCCTTCTCCGAGGCGTTGCGTCAGGAGGCGCTCCACGCGAACATCCGGGTCACCTGCGTCGAGCCCGGTTTCGTCGAGACCGAGCTCCAGGGCCACAACAAGAGCCCGCTCATCCAGCAGGGCGTCAAGAAGATGCGCGACCAGATCGGCGACGTGCTCCAGGCCAGCGACATCGCCGACGCGATCCGCTACGCGGTCTGCCTGCCGAAGCACGTCGGCGTCAACGAGCTGCTGGTCCGGCCGACGCAGCAGCGCAACTAGATCCTCGGACAAGCGTCCGTGATAGCGTACGGAGGGTGAGCGCAGTAGCCGCACCGCCCGCCGAGCCGCAGATCCAGATCGGATCGCGCGTCCGCGCGCTGCGCGAGGGGATGGACCTCTCGTTGCGCGACCTCGCTGAGCGCAGTGGCGTCTCGGCGCAGATGCTGAGCCAGGTCGAGCGCGGCGAGACCAGTCCGACGCTTGCGGTTGCTGCGCGCATCGCCTCCGGCCTCGAGCTGACGCTGTCGCAACTGCTGCGCCTCGACGAGGGTGGGACCGTCTCCGTCGTCCGCGTCGACGAGCGCCTGCGTGGCGGCGCCACCGCGCGCGGCCATCGCTACGACGTGCTGACGCCGGCGCTGCCCGGACAGCGCGCCGAGGTCTCGCTGCACACGCTGGCGCCTGGCGCCTCCACCGGTGGCCCTGGCGACCCACCGATGCACGAGCCCGGCGCGCGTGAGACGGCGGTCGTCGCCGGCGGCGGCGTCACCCTCGTCTGCGATGGCGCCGCGCACGAGCTGGGCGAGGGCGACGCGGTCACCTTCGACGCCGACCTGCCACACCACTTCGAGAACAACACCGGCGCCGACGCGCGCTTCTACGCGGTCGTAGCCGCCGGACTGAGGAGGTCCTGATGCCCAAGACGCTGTTCGACAAGATCTGGGATGCCCACGAGGTGTCCGAGGGGCTGATCTACATCGACCTCCACCTCGTCCACGAGGTCACCAGCCCGCAGGCGTTCGAGAGCCTGCGCCTGGCCGGCCGTCCGGTGCGCCGGCCCGATCGCACGCTCGCGACCGCCGACCACAACATTCCGACCGACGGCTCGACGAGCCTGCCGATGATCAGCGACCCGCTGTCGCGCAAGCAGATCCAGACGCTGGAGGACAACTGCCGCGAGTTCGGCGTGCCGGTCTACTCGATCGGCTCCGAGCGCCAGGGGATCGTCCACGTGATCGGCCCGGAGATGGGTGTCACCCAGCCCGGCATGACGATCGTCTGCGGCGACTCGCACACCTCGACCCACGGCGCCTTCGGCGCGCTCGCGTTCGGCATCGGCACCAGCGAGGTCGAGCACGTCTTGGCGACCCAGACGATGCAGCAGCGCAAGCCGAAGTCGCTACGCATCCGCTACGAGGGCGACCTTGGCCCGGGCGTTACCGCCAAGGACCTGATCCTCGGCACGATCGGCCGGATGGGCGTCGACGGCGGCGTCGGTTACGTGATCGAGTACGCCGGGCCGGCGATCGAGGCGCTCTCGATGGAGGGCCGGATGACCGTCTGCAACATGACGATTGAGGGTGGCGGCCGTGCGGGGATGATCGCGCCCGACGACACGACGTTCGAGTGGGTGCGCGGCCGTGAGGCGGCGCCCGCGGACTTCGACGCCGCCGTCGCCGGCTGGCGCGAGCTCTACACCGAGGACGGCGCCGAGTTCGACCGCGAGGTCGTGATCGACGCGACCGAGCTGTCGCCGCAGGTCAGCTGGGGCACCAACCCGGCGATGGTCACCGATGTCACCAGCGCCGTGCCCGAGCCGGCCGGCGAGGGCGACCAGCGCGCACTCGACTACATGGGCCTGGAGGCCGGCACGCCGATCCAGGAGATCGCGCTCGACCGCGTCTTCATCGGCTCCTGCACCAACTCACGGATCGGCGACCTGCGCGAGGCAGCCGAGACGGTCAGGGGCCGCAAGGTCGCCTCGACCGTCAGCGCGATGGTCGTGCCGGGATCCGCGCAGGTCAAGGCGCAGGCCGAGTCCGAGGGCCTCGACGAGGTCTTCCGCGCCGCGGGCTTCGACTGGCGCTCCGCCGGCTGCTCGATGTGCCTCGGGATGAACCCCGACACCCTCGATCCTGGCGAGCGCTGCGCCTCGACCTCGAACCGCAACTTCGAGGGCCGTCAGGGGCGCGGCGGGCGCACCCATCTCGTCAGCCCGAAGATGGCCGCCGCGGCCGCCATCGAGGGCCGTTTCGTCGACATCAGGAACTGGAGCTGAACATGGAGAAGATCAGCGTCATCGAGGGTCCCGTCTCGGTGCTCGACCGCGTCGACGTCGACACCGACCAGATCATGCCCAAGCAGTTCCTCAAGCGGGTCGAGCGCAGCGGCTTCGGCGAGTTCCTCTTCTACGACTGGGCCAAGGAGGACGGTTGGGATCTTCCCAAGCACCCGATCCTCGTCACCGGCCGTAACTTCGGCTGCGGCAGCTCGCGCGAGCACGCCCCCTGGGGTCTCGAGGACTACGGCTTCAAGGCGATCATCGCGCCCAGCTACGCCGACATCTTCCACTCCAATTGCACCAAGATTGGCCTGCTGCCGGTCGTGCTGGAGGAGGACGAGGTACGTGCGGTGATGGCGGCTGGCGAGGCCCGGATCGACCTCGACGCCCAGACCGTCACCGCTGGCGGCGAGACCTACTCGTTCGACATCCATGCCGAGACGAAGCGGCGGCTGCTCAACGGCCTGGACGACATCGGCGTGACGTTGCTGCAGGCCGATGCGCTGGACGCTTACGAGCGCGAGCGGGAGCGCTCTGGGCCTGTGACTACTGCGCTGCGGTAGCCGTGGGAATGGGATATCCCCATCCGCTTGGGAACCGCTGCTGGGGACATCCCATTCCCACGGCAAAGAGGCGGCGGTGAGGGACTGGGACGCCCTCACTTACGACCGGATCTCGGATCCCCAGGTCGCGATGGCCGGACCGGTGCTCGATCGGTTGCGGCTGGCCGGTGACGAGACCGTGCTCGATGCCGGGTGCGGCTCTGGGCGCGTGACGCTGCTGCTGCTCGATCGCTTGCCGCGTGGGCATGTCGTCGCCGTCGATGCAGCTCCCTCGATGGTGGAGGAGGCCCGCGTCGCACTTGGCGAGCGGGCGACCGTGTTCCAGTCCGATCTTCAGGAGCTGAAGGTCTCCGAGCCAGTCGATGCGGCTTTCTCCAACGCTGTCTTCCACTGGATCCTCGACCACGATGCGCTCTTTCAGCGCCTGTTTGAGGCGCTGAAGCCCGGCGGCCAGCTTGTCGCCCAATGCGGTGGCGAGGGCAACATTGACCGTTTGCGCAAGCTGGCGGCCGAGGTCGCCGCCGAGCAGCCCTACGCCGACGCTCTCGTTGGGTGGGCCGACCCCTGGAACTACGCCTCGCCCGGGGACACGCGAGCCCGCCTCGAGTGCGCCGGCTTCGACCAGATCGAGACGTGGCTAGAGCCCTGGCCAGTCGACCCACCCGAGCCGCGCGAGTATCTCCACACTGTCTGCCTTGGCCACCATCTCGCCGCGCTCCCGGAAGCGCTCCGCGACAGCTTTCTCGACGAGGTTGCCAACCGCTACGGCCAACCACCCACGCTCGAGTACGTCCGCCTCAACATCACCGCTTGCAGACCGGCATAGCCCCACCGGGCCCATGTAGCCGGAGGTGACGAAAGCCCGAGCAGCGATTTCCAAGCGGAACGGGCTTTCGTCACCTCCGGCGTACCGCAAACGTTTAGCTCGCCGCCGATCCCGGGAACGGCTTTTACATAGCCGGGGGTGCCAGCACGACCAATCGGGAGGCACAACGATGCGGGCAGGGAAGACGATCGCAGCGATCGCGATCTTGATCGGGATCACAGCAGCAGCCGTTCCCGCCGCCGCCAGCGCATGGGCGCCGGCCTCCCAGGCGACTGTCACCCCCGGCGTCCAGACCGACACCGCCGGCGGCCAGTGCACCGCCAACTTCATCTACGCCGATGGCGACGACGTCTACATCGGCCAAGCCGCCCACTGCGCAGGAACCGGCGAGGCGACCGAGACCGACGGCTGCACCGCTGCGAGCCTGCCGCTCGGCACGCCCGTGACCGTCTCCGGCGCCACGCAGCCCGGCACGCTCGCCTACAGCTCCTGGCTGACGATGCAGCAGGTCGGCGAGGCCAGCCCCGACACCTGCGCCTACAACGACCTCGCGCTCGTCAAGCTCGATCCGGCCGACGTCGCTCGCGTCAACCCCTCGGTTCCCTGCTTCGGCGGTCCCACCGGGCTCGGTGGCCCGAGCGCCACCGGCGACATCGTCTACTCCTACGGCAACTCCTCGCTGCGCTTCGGCATCACCCAACTCAGCCCCAAGCAGGGCATCGTCGTCGAGACCGTCGGCGACGGCTGGAGCCGCACCGTCTACACCGCCTCACCCGGGATCCCCGGCGACTCCGGCAGCGGCTTCCTCGACGCCGACGGCGCCGCAATCGGCACCCTAAGCACCCTCGCCATCCTCCCGACACCCCTCTCCAATGGCGTCGCCGACCTCGGCCGCGAGCTCCAATACGCCCGCACCCAGGGCGGGCTGACGAACCTCGAGCTCGTCCCCGGCACCCAACCCTTCCGCCCCAACCTGCTCCAAGCAATCCTCGGGGGCTAGGGCAGCCCGCCAGTCTCGCCGACTTAGCCGGCGGGCGACGAATGTCCAAGTAGCGATTCCCAAGCGGATTGGACGTTCGTCGCCCGTCGGCGTACCACCACCGCGCGATAGGTTGCGCCGCGTGTCCAAGCAAATAGTCACCCTCCCCGGCGACGGAATCGGCCCCGAGATCCTCTCTGCCGCCGTCGAGATCCTCAACCGCCTCGGCGACTTCGAGTACGACGAGCACCCGATCGGTGGCGCCTCGATCGACGCCCACGGAACGGCTCTCACCGACGGTACGCTCGACGCCTGCAAGCAGGCCGACGCCATCCTGCTGGCCGCCGTCGGCGGACCGAAGTGGGACGCGGCCGTTGCCGCCGACCCCTCGGCACCACGCCCTGAGCAAGGTCTGCTCGGCCTGCGCAAGGGCCTCGGCCTGTTCGCGAACCTGCGCCCGGTCCGCCCGAGCCCGGCACTGCTCGACGCCAGCCCGCTGAAGCGCGATCGGATCGAGGGGACCGACCTGCTTGTCGTGCGCGAGCTGACCGGCGGCATCTACTTCGGCGAGTCCGGTCGCAGTGGCGACACCGCCCACGACGACTGCGCCTACAGCGTGGGGGAGATCGAGCGGATCGCCCGGATCGCCTTCCAGAGCGCGCGCACCAAGGTCACCAGCGTCGACAAGGCCAACGTGCTCGAGACCTCGCGGCTCTGGCGCGAGACCGTCACCCGCCTGCACGCCGAGGAGTTTCCCGAGGTCCCGCTCGAGCACCTGCTCGTCGACAACGCCGCGATGCAACTCGTCTCGCGGCCGTCTGACTTCGACGTGATCGTCACCGAGAACCTGTTCGGCGACATCCTCAGCGACGAGGCGGCGATGCTCACCGGATCGCTCGGCATGCTTCCGAGTGCCTCCGTCGGCGGCGATGGACCAGGGCTGTTCGAGCCCGTCCACGGCTCTGCGCCCGACATCGCGGGCACCGGAAAGGCCAATCCGCTGGCGATGTTCGGCTCGGTCGCGTTGATGCTGCGCCACGGACTGGCTTTGGAGGATTCGGCCGCTGCCCTAGAATCGGCCATCGACCGCGCGCTCGACGGCGGCCTGCGAACCGCCGATCTCGGCGGCGAGGCGACCACCGAAGAGGCGACGCGGGCGGTTTTGGCGAACCTCTGACCGAGAGAAGGCGATGCAGACAGCGGACCTCATCTGGATGGACGGCGAGTTCCTCCCCTGGGAGGACGCCAAGGTCCACGTCCTGTCGCACGCCTTCCACTACGGCACCAGCGTCTTCGAGGGCGTCCGCGCCTATGAGACCGAGGCCGGCCCGGCGATCTTCCGCCACCAGGAGCATCTCGACCGCCTCGAGGCGTCGGCGAAGCTCTACTACATGGATCTGCCCTTCGCGAAGGAGCAGATTCGTACGGCGACCCACGAGCTGATCGCCCGCAACGGCTTCAAGAGCTGTTACATCCGGCCGCTCGTCTTCCGCGGCTACGGCCCGATGGGGCTCGATCCGGAGGACAACCCGATTCACGTGTCGATCGCGTGCTGGGAGTGGGGCGCTTACCTCGGCGACGAGGCGAAGCGCGACGGCGTCCGAGCGAAGGTCTCGTCGTGGCGGCGGATCTCGCCGCAGTCACTGATCCCGCATGCCAAGGCCGGCGGTCAGTACCTCAACTCGGTGCTGGCGAAGATCGAGTCGAAGCGCGCCGGCTACCAGGAGGCGATCCTGCTCGACGACAAGGGCCACGTCTGCGAGGGCACGGGTGAGAACATCTTCGTCGTCAAGGACGGTGTGCTGGCGACGCCGGGGCAGACCGCGAGCATCCTCGACGGGATCAGCCGCAAGTCGATCATCGAGATCGCGACCGACCTCGGCTATGAGGTTCAGGAGCGCGACGTCGCGCGCGCCGAGCTGGTGCTCGCCGACGAGGTCTTCCTGGTCGGGACGGCCGCCGAGCTGACGCCGGTGCGCGAGATCGACGACATCGAGCTCGGACCGCCGGGCGAGATCACCCGTCAGATCCAGAACATCTACGACGATGCCCTCTGCGGCCGCGTCGAGCGCTATTCGAAATGGCTCGACGTCGTGCCTGTACCATCGAAGGCGTGAACGCCCGCTTCGAGCGAATTACGGACGCGTCGGCGCGCTGACCCGCGCACCGACGCACGCCTGCCCGCGGCAGGCGCTCGTCCGTTCTTCTCGAAGTTGACATCCGAAAGGCGTTCACACAGATGGCAGAGCAGGTACTTCTCTACGACACCACCCTCCGCGACGGTATGCAGGGGGAGGGGATGTCGCTGTCCGCGGACGAGAAGGTCCGCGTCGCGCATGCGCTCGACGAGCTCGGCGTCCATCTGATCGAGGCCGGCTTCCCGAGCTCGAACCCGAAGGAGGAGGCGCTCTTCGAGCTGCTGGCCGGCGAGTCGTTCGCCCATGCGGAGATCGCCGCGTTCGGGATGACGCGCCGCAAGGACAGTGCCGCCGCCGACGATCCCGCGCTGCGCCTGCTCGCCGAGTGCTTCGCCCCGGTCTGCACGCTGGTCGGCAAGACGTGGTCGCTGCACCTCGAGAAGGTGACGCGCGTCGACCCGGAGGAGAACCTGCGGATGATCGCCGACTCGGTCGCCTTCCTACGCGGCGAGGGCAAGCGCGTGATCTACGACGCCGAGCACTTCTTCGACGCCTGGGCCGACGACTCGGCCTACGCGCTGCGCTGCCTGCGCGCGGCGGCTGAGGCGGGCGCCGAGAACCTGACGCTCTGCGACACCAACGGGGCGACGCTGCCGGGCGAGGTCGCAGCCGCCACGGCGAAGGTCGTCGCGGAGCTCGGCGACGGAGTCCAGGTCGGCATCCACGCCCACGACGACGCCGGCTGCGGCGTCGCCAACTCGCTCGCGGCCATCGAGCAGGGAGCGCGGCTCGTCCAGGGAACGGTCAACGGCTATGGCGAGCGCTGCGGCAACGCCAACCTGATGACGATCCTCGCCAACCTCCAGCTCAAGCTCGGCTACGACTGCGTCGAGCCGGCGCGGCTCGAGCGGCTGACCGAGACGGCGCACCTGATCGACGAGCTCTGCAACGTCTCACCGAACCCGAACCAGCCCTATGTAGGGGCCAACGCGTTCGCACACAAGGGCGGCATGCACGTCGCCGGCGTCAACCGCGATGCGCGCACCTTCGAGCACATCGACCCCGAGCAGGTCGGCGCCGACCGCCGGCTGCTGATCTCCGAGCTGAGTGGCAAGGGGACCGTCGAAGCGCGCGCCGCGCAGACCGGCGTCGCTCTCGACTCCGATGCCGCCGCGCGCGTCGTCGAGCGCGTCAAGGAGCTCGAGCACCGCGGCTACCACCTCGAGGCGGCCGACGGCTCGTTCGACCTGCTGATCCGCAAGGAGGCCGGCGACTACGAGCCGCTGTTCCGCCTCGAGTCTTGGCGCGTGATCGTCGAGAAGCAGGAGGACGCGAAGGTCCAGACGGAGGCGACGATCAAGATCTGGGTCGGCGACGAGCGCTTCGTTCGTACCTCGGAGGGCAACGGTCCGGTCAACGCGCTCGACAACGCGCTGCGCGACGCGATCGCCGCGACCTATCCGCACCTCGGCGACATCGACCTCGTCAACTACAAGGTCCGCATCCTCGACGAGAGCAAGGGGACAGGCGCCGCGACGCGTGTGTTGCTCGACGCCGGCGACGGCAGCGAGACCTGGGGCACGATCGGCGTCTCGGAGAACATCATCGAGGCGAGCTGGGAGGCGCTCGTCGACTCGCTCGAGGCGGGGATGCTGCCTGCCCGCGTGGAGCGCGGCCGCTCGCCCTCGACCTCGGAGGTCGCGCCGTCTTGAGCGGCGAGCAGGAGCCGATCCCCGTTGCGCGGCCGCTGATCGGAGCGCGTGAGGAGGAGTTGGTGCTCGACGTGCTGCGCTCGCGACACCTGTCGCTCGGGCCGATGCTGCCGGCATTCGAGCGGGCGTTTGGTGAGCGGGTGGGGGCCGAGCACGTGTCGGCCGTGTCGAGTGGCACGGCGGGTCTCCACCTCGCACTGCGCGCCGCGGGCGTACAGGCCGGCGACGAGGTCGTCACGACCCCGTTCAGCTTCGTGGCGTCGGCCAACTCGATCCTCTACGAGGGCGCGCGTCCCGTCTTCTGCGACATCGACCCGCGCACGCTCAACATCGATCCGCAGGCGGCCGCGGCGGCCGTGGGCGAGCGCACGGCTGGACTGCTGCCGGTCCACATCTTCGGTTACCCGGCGGCGATGGCCGAGCTCGAGCTGCTCGCGGCGCGGAGCGGGCTCTGGATCGTCGAAGACGCCTGCGAGGCGCTCGGAGCTGTCCACGGCGACGGCAAGACTGTCGGCGCGCGCGGCACCCCGGCGGTCTTCGCCTTCTACCCCAACAAGCAACTGACGACAGGGGAGGGCGGCATCGTCGTCAGTCCTGACGCCGCCGCCAAGCAACGGATCGACAGCGAGCGCAACCAGGGCCGTGCGCCGAACATGGACTGGCTCGACCACGACCGGCTCGGCTTCAACTACCGGCTGTCCGACCTGGCCTGCGCGCTCGGTGTCGCGCAGCTCGAACGACTCGACGCGATGCTGGCGGCGCGAGCTCGGATCGCCGGTCTCTACAACGAGGCGCTCGCGGCGGTCGACGGTCTCGAGCTCCCATGTCCAGACGCCTACGGCGATCGCCGCAGCTGGTTCGTCTACGTCGTACAGCTGCCGGCCGGAATCGATCGCGACGACACGATCCGCGCGCTGCGCGACCGCGGCATCGACAGCAAACCGTACCTGCCGGCGATCCACCTGATGAGCTTCTACCGCGAGCGTTTCGGACACCGTGAGGGCGAGTTCCCCGTCTGCGAGGGCGTCGCGGCCCGGTCGCTGGCGCTGCCGTTCTTCCCCGAGCTGACCGACGCTCAAGTCGAGCGCGTCGTCGCGGCGCTCACCGAGGTCATCGAGACCGCAGCTGTTCGCGGCGGCGCCTGACTGCCGCCGCGCTAGATCAGCTTCATCGAGCTCAGCGTTGCGCGCAGGCCGTCCTCGATCGGTGTCGGCTGCCAGCCGAGCTCGCGCTGAGCCTTGCCCGAGTCTGGCGCGGCGTTCCAGAGGAAGAAGAGCAGCTGGCCCTTCGGCAGCAGCGGCGGCTTGCCGGTCAGCCGGGCGATCGGCTCTCCGGCGGCGGCCATCGCCTTGGCCAGCGGAATCGGGAGCGTCGGCGGCACCTTGCCCCGTCCGGCGACCTGGACCGCGGTCCGCGCCAGCTCGGAGAGGGTCACGTGCCCATCGCAGAGGATGTAGCGCTCGCCGGGCTTGCCCTGCTCAGCCACCAGCAGATGTCCGGCACCGGCGCCCTCGCTGAACAGCACGCCGAAGCCGCCTGGCGGCAGAGCGGGTGCAGCCGCGCGGCGTCCGTCGACGACCGGTCGCAGCAGGTCGCGCTCGATCGACGCACTGCCCTCCGGGCCCGGCCCGTAGACGGCGGCCGGGTTGGCGATCACGAGCTCGATCCCCTCGTGCTTGGCGGCGGCGACGACCAGGCGCTCGGCGTGCTGCTTGGAGCGCTCATAGGCGGTGCCCTTCGGGTAGTCGGCGACCTGCGACTCGTCGAAGCGCGCGCCGTCGGCGGCGTGGAAGACGTCGATCGTGCTGGTGTGGATGACCCGGCGGGCGCCCGCGCGTGCGGCGGCGCGCACGACCGTCTCGCTACCGATCGCGTTGACGTGCTCGAACTCACCGTCGTCGGCGAGCCACTGCTCGGGCAGTCCCATGGCGTTGAAGACGAGCTCGCAGCCCTCGGCGGCGGTGACGACGGAGTCGGGGAAGGTGACGTCGCCGCGCACTGGCTCGACGCCTTCGGGCAGCACGCCGGCCGCCCGTGCGGGGTCGCGCACCAGCGCCCGCACCTCGTCGCCTCGCGCCACCAACGCCCGTGCTACCGCGTTGCCGACCTTGCCGGTTCCTCCCGTCACCAGTGCTCGCATGGCGGGGATCGTATGCTGGCGGCGCCGATGTCTCGTTTCTCCGAGCCCCAGGACCCACTCTTCCAGGCGCTGAACTCGTCGATCTCGTTCGACTTCAGGCTCTGGCCCTACGACATCGCGCAGTCGCAGGCGCACGCGCAGATGCTCGCCAACAGCGGGATCATCAGCGCCGACGACGCTGCCGAGATTGCGCGCGGTCTCGACCAGGTCCGCGACGAGATCGAGTCCGACCGCTTCGAGATCCGCCCGGACGACGAGGACGTCCACATGGCGATCGAGCGGCGGCTGACCGAGCTGACCGGCGACGCCGGCGCGCGGCTGCACACCGCCCGCTCGCGCAACGACCAGGTAGCGACCGACGTCGCGATGCTCGTCCGCGCCCACACGCTCGACGCGAAGTCGCTACTCGCCGACCTGATGGGCACGCTCGTCGAGCTCGCCGAGCGCCACATCGACTGGCCGATGCCCGGCTACACGCACCTCCAGCGCGCCCAGCCGGTCTACCTGTCGCACCATCTGCTCGCCTACTTCTGGAAGTTCCGCCGCGACCTCCAGCGGTTCAACTTCTGCATGACGTCGACGGATGACCTACCGCTCGGCGCGGGCGCGCTCGCCGGCACCAACTTCGACACGAACCGGATGTTCGTCGCCCAGGAGCTCGGCTTCGGCGGGATCGCCGAGAACTCGCTCGACGCCGTCTCGAACCGCGACTTCGTGCTCGACTACCTGTCGGCCGCCGCGACCTGCGCGACCCACCTGTCGCAGCTCGGCGCCGAGCTCGTGCTCTGGTCGAGCGAGGAGTTCGGCTTCTGCCAGGTCGCCGACCGCTTCGCCTCGGGCTCGAGCCTGATGCCGCAGAAGAAGAACCCCGACGCGGCCGAGCTGCTGCGCGCGAAGGCGCCGCGCGTCGTCGGTCGGCTGACGACGCTCCACGGCGTCCTGCACGGCCTGCCGCTGACCTACAACAAGGATCTCCAGGAGGACAAGGAGCAGCTCTTCGACGCGATCGACACCGTCGAGCTCTGTCTGCGCGTCGCCCGCGAGATGCTCGCGACGATCTCCTTCGACCAGGAGCGGATGGCCGCGGCCGCGACCGACGAGCTGCTCGCCGCGACCGACGTCGCCGACCTGCTGGTCAAGCGCGGCGTACCGTTCCGACGCGCCCACGGGATCGTCGGCGGCGTCGTCCGTGCGGCGGTCGACCAGGGCAAGGCGTTGTCCGAGCTGACCGAGGCCGAGCTAGCCGAGCTTGCGCCCGAGCTCGACGGCGAGTACTACGAGCTGCTTGGCGATCGCGCTTGGCTCGAGTCGAAGGTCTCCGACGGCGGCACGTCGTTAGCGCGCGTACGCGACCAGCTCGCTCAGGCGCGTCACCTGCTTGCCGAATCGGGCGCGTGAGCGGCAGCTCTCCGCTGCCAGCTTCCTTCTACGACCGCCCCGTCGTCGACGTCGCGTCCGACCTGCTCGGCTGCGTCGTTCGTCACGGCGACACCGCGGGCCGGATCGTCGAGACCGAGGCCTACCACCACTCTGAGCCGGCCTGCCACGCCTACGTGGGCTTGACTCCTCGGACGCGGGTGTTGTTCGGACCGCCCGGGATCGCCTACGTCTACCGCTCCTACGGCATCCACGCGCTGCTGAACGCGGTCTGCGAGCCGGAGGGCGAGGGCGCCGCGGTCCTGATTCGTGCGCTCGAGCCACTCGACGGCGTCGACCTGATGCGCGAGCGGCGCGGTCTCGAGCGCGAGCGAGACCTCTGCTCCGGTCCAGGCAAGTTGACCCAGGCGCTGGGGATCGGGCTGGAGCTCAACGACACGTCGCTCGACGGAGCGATCTCGATCCAGCCGCGCCCGGCCGGCGAGCCGCTACCGCACGTGGCATGCGAGCGAATCGGCATCACGCGAGCGGTCGAGCTGCCGTGGCGCTTCTGCGAGATCGGGAGCCCACACCTCTCGCGCCCTGTTCCGCGCGCCTAGCGACTACTGCGGCGCGGCGGCGCCGCCACCGCCACCGGGTGCCGGCGTCGGTGTCGGAGTGGGGGCCGGGGTTGGCGTCGGAGCGGGAGCCGGGTCTGGAGTCGGCGTAGGCGCGGGATCGGCCGGCTGCTGCCCGTTGGGAGCCGGCGTTCGTCGCCCTGGCGCGCCGCCGCCATCTCCACCATCGCTGCCGTCCTCCGGCGCGCCGCCGCCCGGTGTCGTCGGAGTGCTTGGCGCGCTCGGCACATAGGTTCCGTCGCCCTCGCTGACCTCGTCACCGTTCTTGCGCGCCTCACGCTCGGCTGCGCGCTGGTCGCGGATCCCGATCCAGGCCAGCATCAGGTCGTGCCAGATCTCGGTCGGGTAGGTGCCGCCGGCGACCGGTCCGCCGAGGTACTCGGTTTCCATCGGCTTCAGCTCGTCGGGGTAGCCGACCCAGACGGCGACGGTCAGCTCGCTGTTGAAGCCGACGAACCACGCGTCGCCGTAGTTCTCGGTCGTTCCGGTCTTGCCGGCCGCGAACTCGCCGATCTGCGCCGCCTTGCCGGTGCCGCCGGTCACGACGCCGGCTAGCATCGAT